>DASTYT010000008.1 GCA_035764725.1 Candidatus Methylomirabilota bacterium
ATCGTCAAGGTGCTGCGGTTCGACAGCGAGACCGGCGTCCCGCTCTACGATTCAGTCGCCGGGAAGGTCTACGTCAACCTTCAGGATCAGAACACGCTTGCCATGATCGATCCGGCTACCGATACGGTCGTCGGTATGTACCGGGTCCGCGGCTGCCACGGAAACCACGGTATGGCGCTCGACGCCGCGCGGCAACGGGCGTTCCTGTCATGCGAAGGCAACGACACGCTCACCGTGTTCGACCTCGATACGCACACGCCCATCGAGCATTTACCGATGGCCAAAGGCGCGGATGTCGTGATGTTCGACCCCGAGCTCGGCCGTATCTACGTCGCGTGCTCGAGCGGGTTCATCTCCGTCTTCCAGATGGACGATTCGACGCACTTCAGAAAACTCGCAGACGTCCGTGTCGAGCCGAAAGTCCACAGCCTTGCCGTAGACCCACGAACGCATAGGGTCTATGCGCCGGCGGAGCAAGTAGAGGGTCGACCGTCTTCGAGAATGTTCGTCTTCGAGGCGGTGACCGATTAAGGTCGTCGCGCCTGGATGCGCGCCAGGTTCTTCTCCGCGAAGAACTGGGGCGCGGGAATCACGCCCGCCAGCATGCTGATGAAGTCGCTCATCGCCTCGCGATTGCCCTGCATCGCTTCCAGGAGCTGCACCAGGTCCGCGGGCACGGGCTCCGCCAGGTTCGCGAGCTGGCAGGTGAGGGCGAACATCGGCAGCGCCGCCTCGTCCCGCGCGTGCTGATAGCGCCCGAGCGCCTCGTCGAACGACCGCCGCGCGGTGAAGACCTCGTGGAGCGCGGCGGCCATGGCCTCGGCGTCGCGGAAGGCGTCGCTGATGCCCTGGGCGGTGATGGGATCCTTGTGATAGCCGGCGTCGCCCACCAGCACCCAGCCCGGGCCGTAGGGCTTGCGGAAGAAGTTGGGCAGGTCCGGGGCGCCGAGGAAGCGCGTCTCGCGCTTGGCGTCACGGAAGCGCGCGTGGAGCGCGGGCGCGGTCTCGACGGCGCGCATGAAGTGGCCCTCGACGTCGTCCTGGATGGCCTCGAAGTCGGCGCGCGGCCAGTTGACCACGCCCATGGTCAAGCCGTCGTTGGTGGGCGCGACCGCGAAGGCGCGGCGCGGGCGGATGTAGCCCTCGAAGCGGTCGACGGGTAGCCCGCGCCAGTAGGCATAGTTGGCGACGGAGAGGGTCGGCTGCTCGTTGTAGCGTTCTGCCCGGACCGCCTTGGCGACGAGGGAGTGCTGCCCGTCGGCGCCGATCACGACGCGACCACGGTGCTCGTGCGACTTGCCGTCTTTCTGGTGGCCGCGAACGCCCACCACCGCACCGCCCTCGACGAGGACGTCGTCGACGATGAAGCCCTCCCGCACATCGACGCCCGCCTTGCGGGCCGCCCGCACGAGGAGCTGGTCCAGCACGGTGCGCCGCGGGCAGATCGCGTAGCCCACGCCTTCCACGGGGCGCACGGGCCCGGCGACGGTGAAAGGCCCGAAGTCCAAGGCGTATTCGCGGAAGGGTGGGCAGCCGCTCTTCTGGAGCGCCTCCGTCAGCCCCCAGCGCTCGAGGGCGGCCACGCCGGGGGGATGGATGACGTGGGTCGAGAGCGTGTCGCTCGGGAAGGTCGCCTTGTCGACCAGGAGCACGCGGTGCCTTCTCCGCGCGAGGAGCATCGCCGTCGGTGCGCCCGCGCAACGGGCCCCCACCACGATCGCGTCGTACCGCTTGGCCATCTCCGCGGCCTCCTCCCGGAAGGGTAACAGCAAGTCCCGGTCCCGAGGTTCCTTTGTGACGAATTATCGCCGGTTCGGCGCACCTTTAGAGCTAGCGTAGTCGCGAGAAACGCGCGTCACGCGCGAGGGGAGGCGCCTCATGAAGCTGCTCACGGACTATCTGACGGTTCTGGGCTGGGCAATCGTCGGTGCCGTCGCGATGGCGATCGCGCTTGCCCTGCTGCTGCGCGTCTTCGCGTGGCTCACGCCGGTCGACGAGTGGGCCGAGCTGCGCGGCGGCAACGTGGCGGTGGCCATCGTGGTGGGCGCGGTGGTCGTCGCCTTCGCCCTCGTGATCGCGGCAGCGATTCCGTCGCCGTCGCTCCTGCGCTAGGAGGCCCTCATGACGCTACTCATCCTGGCCCTCATCGTGGGCGGCGCGCTGATCATGGTCGGCCTGGCCATGCCGCGGACCACGCCCGAGGTGGCGGGACGCAAGGCGGATCAGGCCCGCGTGCTGCGCGGCATCCTGCCCACGCTCGGCGTGATCCTGATCATCCTGGGCGTCGTGGGCGCCTCGTTCCGCATCGTCCCGGGCGGCAACGTGGGCGTGCAGGTGCTCTTCGGCCGCATCATCGATCAGCCGCTGACCGAGGGCCTGAACCTGATCAACCCCTTCAAGCAGGTGCAGTTCATGTCCGTGCGCACGCTCGAGATCTTCGAGCACGCGGACGTGCCCAGCAAGGAGGGCCTGACGGTGGGGCTCGAGGTCTCGGCGCTCTATCACCTGGATGGCAAGTCGGCGCCCACCGTGTACCGGAGCCTCGGGGACCAGTACGCGCGCGTCTACATCCTGCCGCAGCTCCGCTCCGTCATCCGCGGCGCCACCGTGAACCACGAGGCGAAGGATCTCTACACGTCGGGGCGTGAGGTGATCACGCAGCAGATCTACGACGACCTCCACAAGACGCTCAGCGAGCGCGGGATCGTGCTCGAGAAGGTGCTGCTGCGGAAGATCGTGCTGCCCAAGATGGTGGAGGACGCCATCAACTCCAAGCTGGCCGCCGAGCAGGACGCCGAGCGCATGCGCTTCGTGCTGCAGAAGGAGCGCCAGGAAGCGGAGCGCAAGCGCGTGGAGGCGACGGGCATCGCCGACTTCCAGAAGACGGTGAGCCAGGGCATCTCGGATCCCTTGCTCAAGTGGAAGGCCATCGAGGTGGCGCACGAGCTGTCGAAGTCGCCCAACACCAAGATCGTCGTGCTGGGCGACAAGTCGGGGCTGCCGATCATCCTGAGCGACCACACCGGCAAATAGCGGCGGGCCCTCCCGATGTAAAGTGGAGGGCCGTATGCGTCTGGGCGCGTTTCGGCATCGCGACTTCCGGCTGTTCTGGTTCGGGCAGCTGGTGTCCCTGATCGGAACGTGGATGCAGTCGGTGGGGCAGGCGTGGCTGGTGCTGGAGCTGACGCATTCGCCCCTCTCCCTCGGCGTGGTGAACGCCCTCCAGTTCGCCCCGGTGCTGCTGCTCTCGCCGGTGGGCGGCGCGCTCAGCGACCGCACGAGCAAGCGCAACATCCTGCTGATCACCCAGGCCGTGATGATGATCCAGGCGCTGGTGCTGGCCGTGCTGGTGCGCTACGGTCACGCGCGCTACTGGCACGTCGCGCTGCTGGCCGCGATCTACGGGCTCGGGCGCGCCGTCGACATCCCGGCGCGTCAGGCCTTCATCACCGACCTGGTCGGCCGCAACGACCTGGCGAACGCGGTGGCGCTGAACTCCATGGTGTTCAACGGCGCGCGCATCGTGGGGCCCAGCGTGGCCGGCCTCCTGATCGCGCGCTTCGACGTGGCGGTGGCGTTCTACCTGAACGCGCTCTCCTTCGTCGCGGTGCTGGTGGCGCTGCTCGCCATGCGCACGCAGGGCGACCCGGACCCCGCGGGCCAGCTCGGCCTGCGCCAGGGCGTGCTGGGCGCGGTCAGCTACGCGACGAGCACGCCGGCGGTGGGCTTTATCCTCTCCCTGCTGGTGGTGGTGAGCCTGCTCGGGCTGAACTTCAACACCGTGGTGCCGCTGATCGCGCGCGACGTGCTGCACCAGGGCGCGCAGGGCTTCGGCTATCTCATGTCGGCGCTGGGCGGGGGCGCCCTCGTGGGGGCGGCGGGGCTCGCGCTCGGGCGCAAGGATCGCCCGCCGCTGGCGTTCCTGTCCGGGTCGGCCGCCGTCCTCTGCGCGGGCGTCGCGGCGCTCGGTCTGGTCGTGCACTTCCCGGCGGCGATGGCGGTGCTGGCCGTGCTGGGGATGCTCCAGATCTATTTCACGACCTCGGCCAACACGTCGCTGCAGCTCATCACGCCGCCGGCCCTGCGCGGGCGCGTGATGGGCCTCTACGCGATGGCCTTCGCGGGGGTGACGCCGTTCGGCTCGCTGCTGGTGGGCACGCTCGCCGAGCATCTGGGCGTGCGGGTGGCCTGCGCGATCGGCGGGAGCATGGGTGCGCTCGCCGTGATCTCGATCGCGCTCCTCTCGCGGCGCCGCCTCGCGCCGTCGATCCCGCCGACGCCGCCGGGCCCGGCGGTGCCGCCGGCGCCGACCGTCTAGTCGCGCGGCTACGCGGGCATCCCCGCCGCGGCCAGCGCGCGGCGCCGTACCACGCCCGGATACCAGCGGCTGAACCACACCGCGATCACGAAGGCCGCGACCGAGCCCGCCACGTCCGCCCAGAGCGGTACCGCGGGCACCCACTCCGCGAGGGCGTCGGCGGCCACGAGGGCGGCGAAGGCGCCCGCCCACACCCAGGAGATGGCGCGGTTGGCCGCCAAGAAGACGGGCATCGCCCAGTATTGCTCCGGCACGGTCTCGCGCGCGTACTGGAGCGTGAACGGCAGGCGGATCGCGAGCGAGACGAGTACGATGGCGAGCAGACCCAGATCGACGGCGAGGCGCACCGTGGCCACCGTCCACGCGGGTCTCGCCAGCCACGTATAGGCGAGCAGGAAGCCGAAGAGGATCAGGCTCCCGATCTCGAGGATCTTCACGGACCGGCCGCTCACGCGCTCGTGCACGCAGAGGATCGCCGAGACCGCGAAGGCCGCGACGAAGCCGGCGACGGGGGAGTGCAGGCGCATCAGCGCGAAGAAGACCGCGAAGGGCGTGAGGCTCAGGAGAATGCTCATGGCTTGGGACTCCTCCTGTGTCCCGCGGGGCGAGCGGCCACCCGCTCCGGTGCCGGCGCCGCCCCCGAGCGGGCGCCCGCCACCAGGAGGCGCATGGCCTCGCGCTGAATGGTTCGGAAGTCGGGCTTGTCGGGGAGCTTGCCGGCCAGGTGCAGCACGATGAGGCCGTGCATCGCGGCCCAGAAGACATGGCCCATGACCACGGGGTCGCCCGCGAAGACGCCGGCCTCCACGAGCTTCACCAGGGCGGCGCTCATGAGGTGTCGCGCCCGCGTGGTGGCGCGCACCAGCTCGGGGTAGCGGTCGGGATGCGGCTGGGCGAGGTCGAACATCAGGCGATAGGCCTCGGGCTCCTTGAGCGCGAAGCGGATGTAGGCCTCGCCGACGCCCTCGCCCTGCGCGCGAAGATCGTCGCCCGCCTTCACGATGGCGGCCTCGAGGGCATCCGCGAAGCGGTCGAAGGCGGCGGCGCGCACCGCGGCGAGGATGTCGTCCTTGTCGCGGAAGTAGCGGTACGGCGTCATGGGGCTACAGCCGAGCGCGGTGGCGAGCTGGCGCATGCTCACGCCGTCGCGCCCCTGGGTGGCGAAGCGGTGCTGCGCCACCTTGCAGAGGCGCGTGCGAAAGGCGTCGACCTCCGCGGGCGAGAGATTCTTCGGCACGCTCAAGCGTCCGGCGGCACCGCGCGCGGGAACTCGCGGACGAACTTCAGGAAGCGCGCGAGGTGCCGGTCGGAGGCGACCAGCGTGCGGGGGTGGAAGCGGATGGTGTCGAGCACGGGCCCGTCCTCGGCGATCAGGCGCTGGACGAAGCCGCGCAGGCTCTCGAGCGTGGCGGTGGCCTTCTCGCGGCCGCCGTCGCCGGCGCGCACGCCGAAGACGTAAAAGCCCATGCTGCGCCCGTGCGCGATGGGCGCGCCGGAGAAGAGCATGTAGAGGTCCTGCTCCATGAAGTAGAGGTGCTGGGAGAACGTATTGACGCCGGTGATGCGGCCCTCCTGCACGAAGTCGGGCCCGCCCACGCGGTAGTCCATACGATAGTCGCTTACGGTGACCGCGTCCGGATCGAACGCGTCCAGGCCGTGGAGCGTCCGGAGGTGCTGGAAGTCGACGCCGTTGGACGTGGCCACCCACGGATCGGTCGCCCGCGTGCCGCGGAAGTGCGATTCGTAGACCAGCTCACCTTCGTCCGCGCCGGGGATGCCGGGCACGGGGAAGAGCGGCGCCTCGCCGTTGAAGGCCCAGACGAGCCCCCACGCCTCCGCGCTGGGGTAGGTGGGGATGCGCGCGCCGGACGGGATCTTGTCGCCGGCGGGAATGTCCACGCAGCGCCCCGCGCAGTCGAACTTCCAATGGTGGTACGCACAGCGAATTTGTCCGTCCACCACCTGGCCCACGGAGAGGTCGGCGCCCAGGTGCGGGCAGTAGGCGCCCTGGACCACCGCTTGGCCGGCCGGGTCGCGGTAGAGCACGACGCGCGTGCCCAAAAAGTCCCGGCCGAGCGGCCGGCCGGGGACGAGGTCGCGCGCCAGGGCCAGGGGGAACCAGGACTGATGGAAGCCGGCCGCGGCCTCGTCCGCCGGCCGGGGGGGCGCGGGCTGGATCGCGGGGCTGTGCGTCGTGGTCATGGGGGATGCCCTCCTCTTGAATGGACACCGTATATTTACACTGTATAGTCGTCAAGGGAAAGTTTCGGCCGTCCGGACCGCTGTCGCCGAGCCGGCACATTGACCCTCCTGGGGGGCCGCCGATACGATGGCGGCATGGACCGCTTCCAGTACAGCCGCCTGATCGACGAGGGTGTGCTCGACGAGGACGATCCGATCGAGCTGCTGGACGGCCATCTCCTCGTGAAGGAGCCGCAGCATAGCCCTCATCGGACGGCGGTGCTTTTGACGGCGAAGGCGCTGGAGCGCGCGTTCGGTGACGGATGGTTCGTCCAGACGCAGAGCCCGATCATCCTCGACGACCGTTCGGAGCCCGAGCCCGATGTCTGCGTCGTGCGCGGTGCGCCGCGCGACTATGCGCGCGCACACCCGATGCACCCGGCTCTGGTCGTTGAGGTCGCGCAGTCGGCTCTGCGTATCGCCCGCGGACGCAAGGCCGCCGCCTACGCGCGCGCCGGCATCGACGAGTACTGGATCCTGAATCTCGAAGATCGCGTCCTCGAGGTCCGTCGCGCCCCCGCGCCCATGGAAGCGGAATGGCGGTACGCCACCGTCGCCGTCCTCGGCGCCGACGCGATGGTGACACCGCTCGCCGCACCGGCCGCGAGCCTCCGCGTCGGCGACCTTCTGCCCTAGTCGCGGCGTCTTCAGCATCCAGTGGCGGCGCGACGCGCGGCGAGGCAGGATGTAGCGAATGGAAGAGCGGCGGGTGCGCGTCGGGGATTCGAGCTACCTACTGGCGACCGATGGCACGGGCCCGCCCCTTCTCCTCCTCCACGGCTTCCCCCAGACCCGCCACTGCTGGCGCAAGATCCTGCCGCGCCTGGCGGGTAGCTTCACCGTCGTGGCGCCCGACCTCCGCGGCTACGGCGCCACGGTAGCCCCACCCGGCGGCCCCCGCGGCGAGGGCTACAGCAAGCGCGAGATGGCGGCCGAGCTACTGGGCTTGATGAAGCAGCTCGGGTTCGAGCGCTTCGCGGTGGTGGGTCACGACCGGGGCGGGCGCGTGGCCTATCGCATGGCGCTCGACCATCCAGCGCAGGTCGGACGGTTGGTGGTGCTGAACGTCCTCCCCACGGTGGAGCAGTTCGAGCGTATGACGCCCGAGACCGCGCTGGGGTACCTGCCGTGGTTCCTCCTGGCCCAGCCTGCCCCGGTGCCCGAGCGCCTGCTCGGGACCAGCGCCAAGTTCTACGTGCGCCACGTGCTCGAGGAGTGGTGCGGCACGCCGGGGGCGATCCCCCCGAAGGACGCGTCGGTGTACGCGCGCGCCTTCACCCCGGCGGCGATCGAACGCGTGTGCGCGGACTACCGCGCCGCGTTTCACCTGGATCGCCCGCTCGACGCCGCGGACCGCGCCGCCGGCCGCAAGATTCAGTGCCCCACGCTCGTGCTGTGGGGTGAGCGGGAGGACGCGATGGCGGACAGCCCGCTCTCGGTCTGGCGCCGCTGGGCGGCGGACGTGCGCGGCCGTGCCCTCGCCTCCGGCCACTTCCTCCCGGAAGAAGCCCCGGAGGCGGTGGCCTCCGCGCTGCTCGAGTTCCTGAAGTAGGGGCCCGCGGGCGGCGGAGGCCGCTAGGCGCGGGCGCCGGCGCGTCCGAACGGCGCGAACGGGCTCAGCAGGAGCCAGTCGGGGAAGGCGCGCGCGAGCTCCCGATCACCCTCGATGCGCACGCCGCCCGC
>DASTYT010000009.1 GCA_035764725.1 Candidatus Methylomirabilota bacterium
GCTGAACTCGAGGCGCACGACCCCGCGCGCGTAGGGGTCGATCTGGCCGAAGAGCCCCAGCTCGATCGACCGCGGGAAGAAGCGGTTCTCCTCGCCGGGGAAGGTGCCGCCCTGTGCCTTCTCGACGTTCCGCTGCGTGAGCGTGGCAACGAAATCGGCCGAGATGCCGATGTCGAAGAGGAGCTGGCCGGGGCCGCGCCGCTCGGCGAGGGCGAAGGGCTGATGGGGCCGCGCGTAGTCCCCGAGGCTCGGCGCTGGCGCCGCGGGCTGCGTCGCTTGGGCGAGGCCGCCGGGCGGCTGGCTGGCCGAGGCGAGAGCGGGCGTCGGCGGCGGCGGGGCGACGCCCGGCCCCGCCTGCGCCGCGGCTGGGGCCGTGGCCACGGGAGGTGCTGCCGGGGGCGCGGCTGGCGCGGTGGCCACGGGCGGCGCCGGCGCTGTCCCGTCCACGGGCGCCGCGGGCGGCGGCGCGGGGCGTGCCTCGATGGCGAGCAGGCGCTCGGTCACGCTCTGGAGCTGCTTGCGCAGCTGCTCCACCTCGCGGCGGAGCGCCTCCACGTCTTCCGCGAAGGCGGGAACGGAGCCGAGCAGGAAGACAACGATGAGGCCGGGGACGAAGATGGCGCGCATGGGTTTTCCCTCCGATCTGGTCAGAGGGCCCGACGCTAGCCGAGTGACCCCTCATTTGACCAGCGGGTACTGGCTCCGGTACCAGCCGTCGAACCCGTCCTCCAGCACCACGTGATTCTTGTAGCCGAGGTCCGAGAGGAAGCTGTAGACGCCGCCCATCTCCTCGAGCGGGCACTGGCAGTAGAGGACCACGCGCGCCGCCTTCGGGATCTCGCGGTAGCGGCGCGCCAGGTCGGCCATGGGCAGCGAGATGGCCCCGGGCAGGTGGCCGGCCCGATACTCGGCGGGCTTGCGCATGTCCACCAGCACCACGGGCTCCTTGACGTCGAGCAGCCGCTTCACCGCGTCGGAGCGGAGGGTGGGGAAGGCGGCGCCCGGCGTGTGGCCCGCGCGCGCGGAAGCGACGAGACCACCGAGCAGAACGAGTAGCGCGAGCACCAGGAGCGCCCCGCGACGACGGGTCAGAGCGTGCCCTCCTTGCGAAGCTCGGTGATGACCACGTTGGGCGGGACGCCCCGCAGCGTGAACGCCAGCACGTCGCCGACCTTGACGCCGTCGTAGAGCTTCGGGTCCTGGGCGCGGAAGCCCATGGTCATGGGCGGCATGAAGCCCGCGATGTCCTCGTGGGAGAGCACGATCACGTTGATCTCGGGCACGATGGCGCGCACGACGCCGCGCGCGCGGAAGACGCGCTCCACGCCGGGCGTCACCGCCTGGCCGCGCAGCTCGGCCAGCTCGCGGCGCGCCTCGCCCAGCGGTCGCCCCCACGCGAGAAAGCCCATGAGCAGGCCCAGGCCGAGGGCCAGGTTCAGCAGGAGCACCACGCGCCAGAGCCGCATGGCTAGTGGACGTGCTCCGCGGGCGGCGGGGCCGGCGTCTCGCGATTCAGCGCCTGGATCTCGGCCATCAGCGTGGGGATCTCCGCCCAGGAGGCGCCCGGCTCGCCGGCGATCCAGCGCGCGCGCAGGTAGCCGGCGCGATCGATGAGGAATTCCATGTGGGCGGGCATGGACGGGTCCGGCTTCATTCCCTCGGGCGAGAGGTTACGCCGGAAGAGCCCATAGGCCTGCGCGATCTCTTCCGCGCCCTCGGTCACGACGGGGTAGTAGACAGGGGGATTTCCGCCCAGCCGAGCGATCGGCGCCTCGCCCCGCTGCAGCGGCACCGCGATCACCTCGGTGCCCAGCGCCTGGAGCGTCTCGTAGGCGCGGGCCAGCGTCGCCATCCTCGGCGCTGAGCCGGGAAGGCTATAAAGAACGAGGAGTAACGTCTTCACCCCTCGAAAGTCCTTGAGAGTTCGCGAGGGAGCCGGTCCCACGGCGAACGCGGCGTCCGGCGCGCCGATGCGCGGGCGATTCGGCTCGATCGTCGCGCTCAGCATGCGGCCCTGCTCGCCACTCGCGAGACCGCGGATGTAGTTGATCAGGTCCCAGCGATCGTCCTCTCCGAGCACCGCGCCGAAGGCGGGCATGCCGGCGGCGGGGATCCCGTGGGTGAGCCACCAGTACATGTCGCCCGCAGTGTGCTGGGCGGTGTGGGGCGCGGTGAGGTCGGCTGGCTTCTTCGGGAGCCCCGCGCCGGCCGGCCCGTCGCCCCAGCCGGCAGGTCCGTGGCAGAGCACGCAGTGGCTCCGATAGAGGGCTTCGCCGTGCGCGATCGACGAGACCTGGTACGGCACGGTGGTGCGGCGATACGTCGTGGGATAGGCGTCGACGGACAGCGGCGGCAGCGCGACCCAGAGTCCGATCGTGACGAGGGCGACGCCGGCCAGCGCGGCGAGGGCGCGCGCGCGGGCGAGCAGCACCGCGACGATCAGCCCCAGCACGCCCACGACCGCGATCTGGCCGCCGATCAAGACGCGCGTCCGCACGCCGGGGAGCGCGGCGGCGGCGTCCCAGGACAGGCGGAACGAGAGCGGCCACCACGGCGCGTCGTGCTTGCCCGGCGGCGTCGCGCCCAGCACCGCCACCACCACGAGGATGGCGAGCGCCAGCATCCATTCCGCGGCCACGAAGCGCGCGAGCCGCGCCATGGCGGGACGGCCCACCGTCTCGGCGTCGCCGGGCAGGGCGGGGACCAGCCGGCTCCGGTTCACCGCGGCGAGCGCGAGGATCGGCACCAGCAGCGTGATCTTCAGGAGGAGCAGCCAGCCGTAGCGGGTGCCGAGCAGCGACGGGATGTCGCCGAGCTGCTCCCATGCGTTCCAGAGTCCCGTGGCGACGAGGACGAGCATGGCGAGGAGGGCGATCTTTGAGAAGCGCCGCGCCGCCAGCACCGCGTAGGGCCGCGCGTCCGCGCCCCCGGGACTTGAGGCGGCGCGGAGCAGGAGATGCAGCGGGCCGAGCGCGCCCAGCCACGCGCCCGCGGCCACGAGGTGCAAGAGATCGGCGCCGAGCGCGGCGCCGCCATCGGCTTCGACCGCGGCCGCGTGGCCGGCCCAGGCCAGCGCCCCGGCACCGGCGGCCGCGAGCAGCCAGCTCTCGCCGCGCAGGGCGGCCCAGTCGGCGGTGGAGTCCTCGCGCTCGCGCGCCCAGAGCAGCGCGGTGAGCAGCAGGAGGACACCGGTGCGCAGCAGCCACACTGCGCCGTACTGGGTGGCGCCGAGCACGCGTCCCCAGGCGACGGGATCGAGCGCGGCGCCGGGCCGCCCGGCGACGTAGGCGGCGTTCAGCGCCAGCAGCCCCACCGCGGTGACGAGGGCGACGAGCCCGGCGACGCGCGCCAAGTCCAGCATGCGCCGCTCCCACGCGCGCGCGGTCGGATGGCGCGGCCGACCGGCCAGGACGGACAGCGCGAAGACCCCGACGAGGACGAGCGCGGCGAGGAGATGGACCCAGCGCAGGACGGCAGCCGCCCCGCTCACTCGGACCCCTTCTTCGTCAGCGCCATCACGATGATCACGACGAGCACGCCCGCGGCCAGCGCGACGCCGGCCGAGATGAGGGCGACGGTGAGCGGGCTCATCGGCGCGTCACGCAGCGGTCCGCCGTGATCGGCGAGGGCACGGGCCGGCGCGAAGGCGAGGGCGGAGAGGAAGGCGGCGGCGAGGCGGCGCGTCATCGTCCCGCCATTATAATGAAGCCGCTCGCATGGCCACCGCTTGCCCTCGCCCGCGCGCGGCGCTGTTCGACGCCGGGAACACGCTGATCCGGATGGACTACGGCGCCATTGCCGCCGCCCTCTCCGCCTACGGCGTGGTCGTGGATCCAGGCACGGTCGAGGACGCCGAGCTGCGCGCCCGCGTCCGCCTCGACCCGTATCTGGCGCCCGGTGCCTCGACGGAGAGCGTCGGCACCCACGACCGCTACCTCCGCTATGTGCTCGAGCATCTCGGGGTCACCGCCGCCGCCACGGTGGAGGCGATGGAAGGCTGGCGTCGCGGTTACAACGCGCCCACCGGCCTCTGGATCCTCGCCGACCCCGCCGCCGCGCCGGCGCTCGCGCGCGCGAAGGCGGCGGGGCTCGTCGTGGGCGTGATCTCGAACTCGAACGGCATGGTGTCGCGCACGCTCGAGTCGGTGGGGCTCGGGACCTGGATCGATTTCGTGATCGACTCGTCGGTAGTGGGTGTGGAGAAGCCCGATCCACGCATCTTCTCGATGGCGGTGGAGCGCGCGGGGGTCGCGCCCGGCGAGGCCGCCTACGTGGGCGATCTCTACTCGGTGGACGTGCTCGGCGCCCGGGCGGCTGGGCTCCAGGGCGTGCTCATCGACCCGCGCGGCTACTGGGGCCCGCGCGACTGTCCCCGCGCTCGCGATGCCGCGCACGCGGTGCGACTGCTCCTCGGGGACGCCTGAGCGGGCGGGAGTGCTTGGTTCAGGCGCGGCCCATCCTGTAGGCTGGTCGCATGCTCGCGCGCGCGTCGCTCTTGTCCCTGGTGCTGATCGCGACCGCGCCCGCGTTCGCGCAGGTGCCCGATACCGTGCTCCTCGAAGACCTGACGTGGACGGAGCTGCGCGACGCGATCGGCGCCGGCACGACCACGATTCTCGTGCCCGTGGGCGGGACCGAGCAGAACGGCCCCCACATGGCGCTGGGCAAGCACAACGTGCGGGTGCGCGTGCTGGCGGAGCGCATCGCGCGGGCCCTGGGCCACACCCTGGTAGCTCCGGTCATCGCCTACGTGCCCGAGGGGCGGATCAATCCGCCCACCGCCCACATGCGCTTTCCGGGCACGATCAGCGTGCCGGAGGACACGTTCGAGCGGGTGCTCGACGCGGCGGCGCGGAGCTTTCGGCAGCACGGCTTCCGCGACGTCGTGTTCCTGGGCGATCACGGCTCCACTCAGGCCGGGCAGCGGGCGGTGGCGGCCCGGCTCAACCGCGAATGGGCGGGCGGGCCGACGCGGGCGCACGCCATCGAAGAGTACTACCGCGCGAGCCAGATGGAGTTCGCGCACGCGCTGCGGGCCAAGGGCTATAGCGAGGCGGAGATCGGCACGCACGCCGGACTCGCCGACACCGCCCTGATGCTGGCGCTCGACGCCCGGCTGGTGCGGGCGGACCGGCTGCGCCCGGGCACCGGTGAGGCAGGCGACGGTGTGGAGGGCGACCCGACCCGCGCCACCGTGGAGCTGGGGCGCGCGGGCGCCGACCTGGTGGTGACCAAGACCGTCGAAGCCGTGAAACGAGCGCTGGCGCGCCGGTAGTCCCGGCCGCACCGGCAGAGGAGGTCTGCGTGGTCTGGTTCCGTCTCACGTTCTGGGTGGCCCTACTCGCGATGGGCATCGCCGGCCTCGCCGGGCCCGCGCTCGCCATCGACACCGTGCCGGGCATGCCGCCGGTGGTGGACCCCGGCAACCTCTACAGCGAGACACGGGCGGGCGCCCTGAGCCCAGCGGTGGCGGGCGCGCTCCCGCGCATCTACGTGCCCAACCGCACCTCCAACGACGTGTGGGTGTACGATCCCGCGACGCTCAAGGTCGTGGACAAGTTCAAGGTGGGCATCAATCCGCAGCACGTCGTGCCCTCGTGGGACCTCAAGACGCTCTGGGTGACCAACAACGCGGAGGGCCGCACGGACGGAAGCCTCACCCCAATCGATCCCCTGACCGGCAAGCCCGGCAAGGCCATCGCGGTGGACGATCCCTACAACATGTACTTCACCCCCGATGGGAAGTCCGCGATCGTGGTGGCGGAGGCGCTCAAGCGGCTCGACTTCCGCGACCCTCACACGATGGCGCTCCAGGGGTCCCTGCCCACGCCGGACTGCGCCGGGATCAACCACGCGGACTTCGCCATTGACGGCAAGTTCGTCATCTTCACCTGCGAGTACAAGGGCAGCCTGGTCAAGATCGACCTCGTGAACCGCAAGGTCCTGGGCTATCTCAAGCTCTCCAAGGGACGGATGCCCCAGGACGTGCGCGCCGCGCCCGACGGCAAGGTGTTTTACGTGGCGGAGCTCCAGTCGGGCGGCATCTTCGTGGTGGACGGCGACGCCTTCAAGGAGGTGGGCTTCATCCCCACCGGCGTGGGCACGCATGGCCTCTATCCGAGTCGCGACGGCAAGAAGCTCTACGTGATCAATCGCGGCACCGCGCGCGTCTACGGCCCGCCGCGGGGGAAGGGGAGCATCGCGGTCCTGGACTTCGCCACCCGCAAGGTGGAGGCGACCTGGATGATCCCGGGCGGCGGCAGCCCGGACATGGGCAATGTCAGCGCCGACGGCAAGCAGCTCTGGGTGTCGGGGCGCTACGACGACGTGGTGTACGTGGTCGACACCACCAACGGCGAGATCAAGTCACTCCCCGGCGGCAAGGAGCCCCACGGCCTCACGGTCTGGCCGCAGCCCGGCCGCTATTCGCTGGGCCACACCGGCAACATGCGCTAGCGGTGCGTCTTACCCGGTAACCGGGTGCCGTCGAGGTTCCAGCCGGTCCGGGCGTGCACGACAAGTCTCTTCGGGGACGCGCCGTTGCGGGTCACCCTCCCGGGGACCCCAGAGGGCATACCGCTTGCTCGGGAAGGGGAGCATGACGTCTCTTCTCACCAGGATCGGCGCCGGTGTCGTGGGCGGGCTTTACGGTGGGGCGGCCATGACGATTCTGCGGCTGTCGGCCCGGCGTGCCGGGGTCATCGACAAGATGGTGCCCGAGCTGATCGAGGAATGGCTGTTGCGCGAGCCGCCGGGCGGGAGCGAGGCCCAGCGGGCCCGCCGGAATGTCGCCCATCAAGCCCTGCATCTGGCGTACGGCGCCGCCTGGGGCGCGCTGGCCGCGCCCGTCCTCGAGAGGCCGCCGAGGAAGAGCTTTCTCTGGGGCGCGGGGCTCGGCGCCGCACTCTGGGGGATCGGCATGATGGCCCTCTTGCCCAAGCATCGCGCGTCCGGCCCGGCGGGCTGGCGAGCCACGGGCCCCGCGCAGATGGTCAACGTCCTCGCGCATCTGCTCTACGGCCTCAGCGTGCAGCTGGCGGCCCGCGAAGTCTGGACCGAAACCCGGGGCGAGCGGCCGCCGCGAGTGGGCTGAGCCTACGCGCGGGGCAGGCCGAATACGTGTGCCCTTCGCGGCTGGCTGCGCAGAGTCTTGCCGGGCGGGAACGGGCTATACCGATCAGTGCGCGGCACGCGTCGTCGCGTGTTGCGTCATCGCGTATTCGGTTGGGATCCGGACGCGAGATGTCCTAAACTCCGGCAGGTGAATCGCCGCCGGCTCCTCTCTTCGATCGCGTTCGCGCTGACTCTCGGCGTCGGTCTCGCGGGATGCGGCGCGTCCATCGCATCGCCGTCCACCGCGTCGTCTTCCTCCCCACCGTCGAAGCTCGTCGCCTCCGCTGACGTTCCCCTCGCGTCCCCCTTGCCTGGGTCCACCGCGCCCGTGTGGCACGTGGGCGATCAGTGGGCCTTCCACTGGGAGAGTCCGGACGGAGGGGGCGACTACACCTGGACGGTGGACCGGCTCGAGCGTGTCGATGGCGTCGAGCACTACGTCGTCCGATCGGGGCCGCGCGAGATCTACTTCCGCGCGACGGATCTCGCCACCTCGCTCGAGACCCTCTCCGGTCGCGTGGAACGGCGCAACGTCCCCCCGCGTATCGGCTTCTCCTGGCCGCTGAGCCCGGGCGCGATGTGGCGCCAGCGGTATCTCGAGGAGGGAGACGGGCGTAGCCCCGCCGAGCGCGCCATCGACTGGAGAGTGGAAGGCGAGGAGGAGGTGCGGGTCGAAGGGGGCGCGTTCCGGGCGCTGCACATCGTCGCGCGCTTCTATCCCACGCCGGACCGTGTGTACGAGATGTGGTACGCGCCGGCCGTCAAGCAGTGGGTGCGCCTGAAGGAATTCTTTCCCGCCGGCGTGCGCGAGCGCGAGTTGACCGACTTCGCCCTGCGCTAGGCGGGCAGCGTCACGTAGGGGTAGCGGCGCAGCGCAGCGTAGACCTCGCGCATCATGGCGTCGAGCGCGGTCTGGGATCGGGCCTCGAAGCGCAGGGTGAGGTAAGGATTGGTGTTGGACGCGCGCACGAGGCCCCAGCCCTCTGGGAAGATGATCCGCACCCCGTCGATCTCCACCGTCTCGTAGCGCGCGCGGAATTCGCGGGCCAGCTCCTCCACCAGGGGAAACTTCCGGTCGTCCGCGCACGGCGCCTTGAGCTCGGGCGTGGCGACCAGATGCGGCAACGTGTCGAAGTGCGCGGAGACGGGCCGGCCGTCGCGCGCCACCAGCTCGAGGAGCTTGCACGAGGCGAGGATCCCGTCGTCCACGCCATACCAGTTCTCGCCGAAGAACATGTGGCCCGACACTTCCCCGCCGAGGAGGATTCCATCCTCGCGCATCTTGCGCTTGAGATGGGAGTGGCCGGTCTTCCACATAATCGGCCGTCCGCCGTGCGCGCGGATGTCGTCCACGAGAATCTGCGAGCACTTCACGTCGAACACCACCGGCGCGCCGGGGTGGCGGCGCAGGAGATCGCGGGCAAGGAGGGCCAGGATGAGATCGGCCTCGTGGCGCCGGCCGCGCTCGTCGATCACGCCCACGCGGTCGGCGTCGCCGTCGTACGCGATGCCCACGTCGGCCCGGATCTCGCGCACCCGCGCCACCAGGTCGTGGACGTTCTCCTCCATCTCGGGGTCGGGGAGATGGTTGGGGAAGCTCCCGTCCGAGTCGCAGTAGAGCGCGTCGACCTCGCAGCCCAGGCGGCGCAGGAGCTCGGGGGCGAAACTGCCCGCGATGCCGTTGCCCGCATCCACCACGACCTTGAGGGGCCGGGCGAGCCGCACGCGGGTGGTGATGGCGTGGAAATAGTCCTCGCGGGGATCGCGGGGGATTCGCCGGCCCTGCCCGGTGGCGAAGTCGCCCGAGCGGATCGTGGCGAGCAGCCCCTGGATCTCGTCCTCCGTGAGGGGCGCCGCCCCGGCGTGCACCATCTTCACGCCGTTGTCCGTCACCGGATTGTGGCTTCCGGTGACGGTGGCGCCCCCGTCGAGCGTCCAGTGCGCGGTGGCGAAGTACATCAGCGGAGTGTGGTTGAGCCCGAGGTCCACGACGTCCACGCCCGCGGCGAGCACCCCCGCCGCGAACGCCTCTTTGAGCGGCGGCGAGGAGAGCCGGTTGTCCATGCCCAGCGCGACAGTACGGCCGCCGCGCCGCCGCACGAGCGTGGCGTAGGCGCGGCCGATGGGCTCGAACACGTCCGGCCGGATGTCCACGCCCACCTTGCCGCGCACGTCGTAGGCGCGGAAGATGAACGGGTTCAGCTCGGTCACGAGCTAGATGACCGCGACCGCTTCGACCTCGATCAGCCACTCCGGCTGCGCGAGGGCCGCGACGGCGACCAGCGTGGAGGCCAGCGTCTTCTTCCCGAAGAATTCCTCCCGGATCGGGACGAGGTCCGCGCGGTGCCGGATGTCGGTGAGGTAGGTGTTGATCTTGACCACGTTGGCGAGCGTGCCGCCGCCCGCTTCCACCTGCGCCTTGAGCGCCTGGAACACCGCCCGCGCCTGCGCGGCGAAGTCGCCGCGATGCGCGGGCTTGCCCCCTGCGTCGTAGGCGACCTGGCCGGCGATGAAGAGGATGGTCTGGGCGCCGGTAACCTTCACCGCCTGCGTGTAGGTCGGCGGGTTGAAGACGGTGGGGGCGCAGTAGGGCTCGATCGTGGTGGGCATGAGCGGCTCCTCGTGAAGAATGATCGTGCTATCGTTCCCCTACGCTAGAAGGCCGGCACGCGCGAGTCAACCCCAAACCCGCTCCGGAGACGCGATGCCCAAGGAGTTCGTGCTCGTGCACGGCGCCAGTCACGGCGCCTGGTGCTGGGACGACGTGGCGGTGGTGTTGCGACGCGCCGGGCATCGCGTGATCACGCTCGACCTGCCCGGGCACGGTCGCCGGGCCGCCGAGGCAGGGCGCGCGAGCATGGAAGCGTACGGCCGCGCCGTCGCCGACGTCATGGCGCGCGAGGGCGTGTCGCGCAGCATCCTCGTCGGACACTCCATGGGCGGGCCGGTGATACAGAAGGCGGCGGAGATGGCGACCGGACGCATCGCCCATCTCGTGTTTCTCGCCGCGGTGGTGCTGCCGAGCGGCGGCAGCCTCGAGTGCGTGCACCTCACGCCGGTGGGCCGCGCGCTCATGCACGGGCTGGCCGCCGCTCGCGGCGACGGCACCTTCGCGTATCCCGCGGAGACCGCGTGGGCCCGCTGGATGGGCGATCTCCCGCGGAGCCATCCCACCGTTGCGCGCGCGCTCGCCTCGCTCACGCCGCAGCCCTTGCGCCCTTTCGTGGAGCGCATCGATTATTCGGTCTTCGAGCGCCTCCCCGTGCCTCGCACGTACCTGCGCTGCCTCGGCGATCTCGCCGTGGTCCCGGCCCGCGCGGCCGCCTACGCGGCGCGGCTCGGCGTGAGCCCCCTGGACATGAAGACCGCGCACGATCCGATGCTCTCGGCGCCCGAGGCGCTGGCGCGGCTGCTCGAGAAGATTCCGGCGTGACGGGAGGCGCCGGGGGCGCGTCAGCCGTGGCGGGCGGCGGCGAGACGCAGAATCATCCCGCGCAGGCTCTCGGCGTGCGTGTCGGCGATCTTGACGAAGCGGACGCCCACGAACCCGCCGCGCTGGGCCCGTGCCTCGCCCACGTCCACGTCGACGGGTGGCCCGCCCTCCGGCGACATCTGGAGCAGCAGCAGCGCGCCTACCGGCACCATCGCCCTGGTCTCGATCGCGCAGCCGGCGGTGGAGATGTCGCGGATCATGCCCTCGCCCTGGCCGCCGTTCTTCCAGCGGAACGTCACCGGGATCTGGCAGGGGACGCGGTCGAGGTCGCGGCGGTCGAGATGCACGCGGACATAGCGCTCGCGCCACCGGAAGCGGCGGAAGCGGCGCTGGCAGGCCTGACAGCGGAAGGGGTAGATGTAGGCGAGGCTCGCGAGCCGCTCGTAGAGTCCCTTGCGATGGGTGCGTCCGACCAGGCCGCTCCCGCAGCTGGGGCACGCGGGTGCCCTCACGGGGCCTGCCCGTGCGGCGTGTCGCGCTGGTGGCCGGTGAGGAACCGTCGGAGCCGCTCGTCGCCCTCGTGCTTCACGCCGACGAACTGGAGCGCGACCTTGCCCGACTGTATGGTGCGGACCACCGCGACCTCGACGCGGATGGGCCGCTCGCCGTGCGCGGGCTGGAGATCGAGGTCGAGGTGCTGGCCGGGCTGGATATCCGCCTGGGTCTCGAGCGCGAGGCCCCCGATGGAGAGATCCCGAACCCGTGCGGGCTGCCCGCCCTGCTCCAGCCAGAGCGTGGTCCAGAAGTCCACGGGGAGCCGCTCGTCCCGCCGGCGCTCGCGGCGGTAACGCACGTAGCGCTGCCCCCACTGGAACGCGTGGAATCGATGGAGGCAGTCACGGCAGCGAAACGGATAGACGTAGATGAGACTGGCGAGCCGCTCGAGCAGACCCTCGCGGGAGACGCGGTCGACTTCCTCGCTTCGACACCGGGGGCAATGAGGAACCGCCATGTCCGCGCGTGATCTCCGCGGGGCAGTGTGACGAGAGACGACGGCGAAGTCCAGCACAAAAACCGAGAAGGAGAGGCCATGGACGAGGCGCTGAAGGAGAAGACCCGCAAGACCGCGCAGATGCTCTTTCACTCCATCAAGGGGGGCGTGGGCTTCGACCTCTGGAAGCAGTTCGACCGTGACCTCGCGCGGGAGCTCTCCACCTTCTTCACGGGAAAGCTCTACAGCCGCGAGGTGATTTCCCAGAAGCAGCGCGAGCTCTGCGCGGTGGCGTCCCTCACCGTGCTCAATCGGGGCAACGAGCTGCGCGCGCACATCCACGCCGCGCTCAACGTGGGGGCGACCCGGCAGGAGGTGGCGGAGGTGATCTTCCAACAGGTCACCTATGGAGGTATGCCGGTCGTGGTGGAGGCCCTCGTCATCTGCAAGGCGGTGCTGGAGGAGCGCGGCGAATGGCAGCCGTAGCCGCCCCGCGCCACCCCACCGTGGTCGCTGCCGTGGAGGCCGCGCGGGCCGCCGGCGAGATCGCCATGCGGTACTACCGCGGCGGGTTCGAGGTGACGATCAAGCCCGACCAGACCCCGGTCACCCAGGCCGATCGGGAGGCCGAGGAGACCATCACCGCGCTCCTGCGCCGCGCCTTCCCCGACGTGGGCTTTCTCGGCGAGGAGTTCGGCCAGCAGGGCCCCACCGACCGGCGCTGGATCATCGATCCCATCGACGGCACCAAGAACTTCGTCCGTCATCTGCCGATCTGGGCGGTGCTCATCGCCCTCGAGGAGCACGGCGAGGTCACGACGGGCGTGGTACTGAACCCGGTGACCGGCGATCTCTTCTGGGCCCGCCGGGGCGAAGGCGCCTACGCCAACGGGCAGCGCCTGCGCGTGTCGGAATGCGCCGCGATGAAGGACGCCCTTCTCCTCCACTCGAGCCTGTCGCTGCTCCGCCGCACGCCCTACTGGCCGGGCTTCGTGCGGCTGATCGACGCCACCTCCCGCACGCGCGGCTTCGGCGACTACTACGGCTACTGCCTGGTCGCGGAGGGCAAAGGCGAGGTCTACGTCGAGGCGGACCTCAAGCCCTGGGACGTGGCGCCGATGAAGATCCTGGTTGAGGAGGCGGGCGGCCGGCTCACCGACTTCGCGGGCCGGCCCAACATCTATGACGGGACCGTGGTCGCGACCAACGGCCGCCTCCACGAGGAGACGCTACGCCTGCTGCGCCCTGCGCCCTAGGGCCCCCGGCTCAGCCCAGGAGGGCCCGGCGCCGGCGGAACTCGGCGATGGCGCGCTCCTCGGCGGGCCCGAGGCGATAGGCGAAGCTCGCCAGGTAGGTGATCACCTCCGCCTCGCTCCAGCCGGTGTCGCGGCGTCGTGCCGCGATCGCGGGCAGATCGGCGAGCCCGCGCGTCAGCGACGTGTCCAGCGCCGCCGCGAAGGCCGCGCGCTCGGCGGCGGGCAGCGCCCGCCGGATCCCCCAGCGTGCGAACACGCAGGGCAGCCCCGTCCACTCGGTCCACTCGGTGCCCAGGTCCACCACGTAGCTCCACCGGCGCGGGGCGGTCAGCTCGCGTATGGCGGCGTCGCCGATGAGGAGCATGGCGTCGCACGCGGGCCCGGGCGTGGTCCAGGTCCGCGGCGTGACGCGATAGCGCTGGGCGAGGAGGATGCGCAGGATCTCCACCGACGTGGCCGTCTCGGTGGTGACGCCCACGACCGCCCCCTCGAGCTCGCCGGGCCCGCGGTCCGAGAAGAGGAACACGCTGCGCGCAGCGCCGTTGGTCGCGATGCCGAAGGGCAGGCCGTCGAGCACGGACTCGAGCCGGAGGAAGTCGGCCAGGGACAGCGGCGCGGTGTCGGCCTCGCCGCGCTCGAGGGCCTCGCCGAGCTGCCGTGGCGGCAGGGCGAGGGTGGGGAAGCCGGCGAGGTGCGTGAAGAACGGCTCGCAGTTGAGATAGGGGATCACGCCCACCCGCGGCCGGCCGGCGGTCACGCGACCCTCCAATCCTGCGTGAGGGCGCGCACGCGCGCGAGGAGATCCTCCCCATCCAGGGTGACGAGATGCTGCGCCGCCACCACGTGGCGGCCGTGCACCCACACATCCGTCACCGCCTGATGCGACATCGCGTACACCACGCTCTTGAGGAGGTTCGCGCGCGGATGCAGCGACGGATGGGTGAGGTCCACCGCGACCAGGTCCGCGAGCCGCCCGGGTGCGATGGCGCCGGCGGCGAGGCGGACGAGCCCCGCGCCGCCCGCCGTGCCCATGGCGAAGGCTTCCTCGGCGGGGAGCCGCGTGCCGTCGAGGTGCCGGACCTTCTGGAGCAGCGACGCCATGCGCATCTCCTCGAAGACGCTCAGGCGATTGTTGGTGCAGCCGCCATCGGTGCCCAGGCCGATGCGGATGCCGCGCGCGCGCATCTCGGTGATGCGGGTGATCCCGTCGCCCAGCACCATGTTCGACGACGGGCAATAGGCGAGGCCGGCGCCTCGCTCGGCCATCAGCGCGATCTCGGCGTCATCGAGCCATACGCAGTGCACGCCGATCATGCGCGGCCCCAGCACGCCTAGCTTCTCGAGATACCGGATCGGCGTGGCGCCGTGCTCGGCCAGGGTGCGCTGTCCCTCGTACTGGCCTTCCGCCACGTGGATGTGGAACGGGGTGTCCAGCGCCTCGGCCACCTCCCAGCCGGCGCGGATCATGGCCGGCGATGCGCCGTGCGGGCTGTGCGGAGCGGGCTGGACGGCGACGAGCGGGTCGCCCGCGTGCTCGGCGTGGAGCTCACGGGTGCGGCGCGCCGCGTCCGCGGGCGACTCGCGGTAGCGGGCGGGCGCACCGTCCCAGTCGTACATCGTGCGCGCGAGCACCAGCCGGATCCCGGTGTCGCGCGCGGCCCGGATCACCGCGCGCGCGTTGTCGTTGCCGGCGTCCTGCAAGTAGAAAAAGTCCACGCAGGTCGTGGCGCCGTGGATCAGCATCTCGGCGAAGGCGAAGGCCGCGCCGAGATAGATGCCGTCGGTGTCCAGCCGCGTGGAGAACGGGTAGAGCACGCGGTCGCGCCAGGCCATGAAGTCCATGTCGTCGCCCAGCCCGCGCAGGAGCGACTGGAAGGTGTGACAGTGCGCGTTGACGGTGCCGGGCACGAGCGCCCGCCCGGGCAAGCGGACGAGATCGTCCGCGAAGGCCGCGTCGCCCCACGGCGGGGGAAACGGGACGATGCCGGTGATGCGGCCGTCCGCGATCTCGACGGCGCGGCCGGACTCGAAGCGTCCGTCCACGAGCACCAGCTCCGGAGCGAGCCTCATGCGCGCGCCATCTTACTCCAGGGACGCGGCCCGGCGCGCGACGACGGCGAGGAGGGGATCGCCCACCTCGGGGCTCCGGTCGAGGCCCATCATGTCGGTCCACCCGCGCGCTGCGCGGAGGTAGTGCGCCACGAGCTGGGCGTGCCCCGCGTCGTCGAGCGCCTCCCACAGCGCGATCACCTTGGTGGGAAAGCGGCGGTTCGAGAACGTGATCACGACAGGCGCGCCCGGGCGGAGCACGCGCGCGAGGTCGCACAGCACCTCCACCGGCCGCACGAGATAGTCGATGGACACGCAGCATCCGGCGGCGTCGAACTCGCCGTCGGCGAACGGCAGCCGCGGCTCCGCGTTGAGGTCGTGCACGACCCAGGCGTCCAGGCGCGAATTGGCCGCCAGCTCCTCGGCGTTCATGCCGAGCCCGGTGACGCGGCGATAGGACACCTCGGGGGGCAGGTGGCTCACCCCGCTGCTCATGAGGTCGAGGATCGCGCCTCCCGCCGGAAAGTACTCGCGGTAGAGGGCCGTCACCGCGGCGATCGCGCCGTCGTCGATGTGGGTCACGAGCCGCGGCGCCGCGTAGAACTCGGGATCGGGCGTCTCGTCGAGGCGCTGGAAGGCGCCGGCGGGGAGACCGTCCTTCATGGCGTGCTCCCGGCGAGGCGGGGGCCGCGGCACCGAGCCGCTAGAGCACGTGGACGAACGGACGTGCCCGCAGCGTGCCCGTGGTCCAGAGGCCGCTCTCGGCGAGACGGGCCACCGCCGCGTCCGGGTCGGCGGCGTTCACGAGCACCAGCGTCCGGCCGCCCGGGAAGAAGCCGCCGAACGCCACGCGTCCCGCGCCGCGCTCCTCGATGAGGGCGAAGGTGGCCATCTCCACGTCGGGCGCCTCGCCTTCGACCAGCATCGTGACGCGCGAGCCGTCCGTGGAGAGCTCCGGCACCCGCCAGGGCTCGAGGAACTGCGCGAAGGCCTCGGGCCGATACTTCGTCCACACCCCGCCCTTCCAGTAGGGATCTTCCTCGACGAGACGGGTGATCACGTCGAGATCCGGGGCGCGGTAGAAGAGGTCGGCGGTCCTGCCGTCGGGCGCCGGGCCGCCCCCGATGACCGCTCCCTGCGCGCGCAGGCCGACGATGCGCTCGAGATGCTGGGCACGGTGAGCGGCGCGGCGCGTGATGTAGTCGTCCGCGGCGGTGATGGCGACGTGATAGAAGTTCATCTCCGTCATGTTTCCTCTCGGCGGCTCGATCTCACACCCAGCCGCCTGCGAACGGGACCACCTGGCCCACGAAGAAGTCTGCGTCCTCGGAGGCGAGGTAGACGGCGAGGCGCGCCGATTCCTCCGAGCGGGCGAGGCGCCCCGCGGGCACGTTCCGCACCATGCGGGCCACCGCCTGCTCGTCGGCGAGGAGGGCCGGCGGGAAGTACGTCGGGTTCTCCACGTAGTTCTGCGCGATGGCGTTGACCTGCACGCCGTCGCGGGCCACCTCGCGTCCCACCGCGCGCGTCAACCCGTTCACCCCGGCGCGCGCCGCGGAGTAGGCGGCATAGCGGGCGAGGCCGGGAATGCCCGCCGCCGACGACATGTTGACGATCTTGCCCCGGCGGGCCGGCCGCATCACGCGCAGGGCCGCGCGCAGGCAGAAGAAGGGCTCGTCGAGGAGCCGGGTCATCATCTCGCGCCACGCCGCGTCGGTGATGGCCTCGGCGGCGCAGCCGGTGGGCGGGTGCGCGCTGTTGTTCACCAGCACGTCGAGGCGGCCGAAGCGCTCGACCACCGCCGCCACCGCCCGGTCGGCCTCGCCCGGCTCGGCGAGATCGCCGGTCAGGGCCAGGGTGGTGCGCCCCTGGCGCTCCGCCACCGCCACGATCGGCGCGGCCGCCGCCGGGCTCCGGTCGTGGAGGGCGAGGGTCGCCCCCTCCCGGGCGAACTCCTCGGTGAGGGCCGGCCCCATGAAATGGCTCACGTTGGTGATGAGCGCGATCTTGCCGGTCAGGCGCATGGCGGTCGTATGATAACGTGGAATCGCTGCGGCGAGGGGGCGCCCATCTCCACGAAAGACTTGCTCGAATCCTTCCTGGCCCGTTGTCCGTTCGCCCTGGACGAGTTCCAGCTCCGCGCCGTCCGGGCGATCGATGAGGGGAAGTCCGTCATCGTCTCGGCGCCGACGGGGGCGGGGAAGACCTTGGTGGCCGAGTTCGCCATCCACCGCGCCCTCGCCCACGGCCGGCGCCTCGCCTACACGACGCCGCTGAAGGCCCTGAGCAACCAGAAGTTCGCCGATTTCGGCCGCCAGTTCGGGGCGGACCAGGTCGGCATTCTCACCGGCGACGTGAAGGTGAACCCCCGCGCCCCGATCCTGGTAATGACCACCGAAATTCTGAGAAACATGTTCTACACGGGAGGGCTGCCGGGGCTGGAGACCGTGGTGCTGGACGAGTGCCACTACATGGGCGATGAGGGCCGCGGCACGGTGTGGGAGGAGATCATCGTGAACGCCCCGCGCGACGCCGCCCTCGTCGCGCTCTCCGCCACCGTGGCCAACGTGAGCGAGATCGCCGACTGGATCGGCCTCGTGCACCGCCCCATCGTCGCCATCACCCATCCCCATCGCCCGGTCCCGCTGTCCTATCTTGTCGCGGATCTCTCCGGCGAGATCCACGGCTACGAGGGCGTGCGCGCGGGGACTGTCCGCCTGGTCGGCGCCGAGCCCGTTGCCGGCTACATGGACAAGGGCCGCTGGTACACGCGCCGCGTGGTCGATCCGACGGTGATGCTGGACGCCCTCGACGCGCGCGGGTGGCTGCCCGCGATCTACTTCATCTTCAGCCGCGCCGGCTGCGAGCGGGCCATGGAGACCGTGCTCGCCGAGGGCAAGCCGCTCCTGGCCAAGAATCAGCAGCGAGAAGTCGAGGAGATCATCCGCGAGGCGATCAGCGACAGCCCGGCCATCGCGGAGTCGCCGCTCAACCAGACCATCTTCCAGGCCCTCGGCATGGGCATGGGGCTCCATCACGCCGGCATCCTGCCCGGCGTCAAGCGGCTCATCGAGCAGCTCTTCGAGCGCGGCCTCTGCAAGGTCGTGTTCGCGACCGAGACCATGTCGCTCGGCATCCACATGCCGGCCAAGAGCGTGGTGCTGCAGTCCCTGACCAAGCGCACGGATCGGGGCTTCCGCAGCCTCACCCACAACGAGCTGACGCAGATGGCCGGCCGCGCGGGCCGACGGGGCATCGACCCCGAAGGCAAATGCGTCATCGCGCTCGACGTGCGGGACGGAGTGGATGATATCCGCCGCGTGGTCGATGGGTCGCCGGAGCCGGTGGTGAGCCAGTTCAAGCTGGGCTACGGGTCGGTGGCCCTGCTCCTGGGCAGCGGCAACGACATGGCAGCGATCCGCCGCACCGTGGAGTCCTCGTTCGGCCAGTACCAGAACCTCCGGCGCATCCGTGGGCTGGAGGCGGAGGTCGCCGAGCTCGACATGGCGGTGGAGGACGCGCGCGGCTTCCGGGCCCCGTGCGGCGACTTCGCGCGGATCGGCCGCTACCGGAAGCTCCGCGCCGAGGTGGAGACGGCGCGCGCGGCGCTGGGCCGCGGCGGGCGGCGCGCCGCTCGCACCGTCGCGGAGGCGGAGCCCGGGCGCTTCGTGGTGGCGCGGCGCCGGGGCGGCCAGTCCCTCGGGCTCCTGCTCCGGGTGGACGCGCGGCGGCACAAGGTGATCGCCAGCGTGCTCATGCCGCACGGCGAGGTCGTGCACGTCAAGGCCGGGCACATCAAGCGCGTGTTCTGGGCCACGCCGCCGCTCCCGATCCCGCGCGACTGGGAGCATCGCACTCAGGCGCTCAAGGCGCAGCTCGCGCGCGTCACCGCGGGCGAGCTCGCGGAGCGCGAGCGGACGGAAGGGCCCGAGGGTGCGCTCACCGCCATCGAGTGCCATCGCTGCCCCTGGGGTTCGCAGCCCCGCTGCGATCACACCTGGAAGGGGCTGGAGCGGCTCGAATCGCGCCTCACCCTCAAGCGGGAGACACTGGAGGCGTTGCGCAACGCGTACTGGCAGGAGTTCATCCGCGTGGTGGAGGTGCTGGAGCACTTCCGCGCGGTGGAGGACGGCAAGCTCCTCGCCAAGGGCCAGCTCATCGCGACGCTGCGGCACGACAACGAGCTGCTGGTGGCGGAGATGATCGAGCGCGGCATCCTCGGCGACACCACGCTGGCCGAGGCGGCGGCGCTGGTCTCCTGCCTCATCGAGGAGTCTCGCTCGGGCGACAGCGCGGTGGCCCGTCTGTTCCTGCGCAAGCGGCCGAAACTCAAGCGCAAGCTCGAGCAGCTGGACGGAGTGGCGCGCTCGGTCCACGAGGCGCAGCGCATTCATCAGCTGCCGATGCCGGTCTCCATCTCGACCGGCTTCATGCCGTCGGTGTTCCGCTGGGCGTCGGGCGAGGACGACTGGGCGGCCATCGTGGAGGAGTCGTTCGGGGGTCACGAAGGCGATCTCATCCGCGCGATGCGGCGCCTCATCGACGTCCTCCGCCAGCTCGCGGAGGCGCCCGAGGTGGACGGCGCGCTCGCCGCCCTGCTGGGCCGGGCGGCGCGGGTGATCGACCGGGGGATCGTGCTCGAATCTGCCCTCATCTGAGGGCGGGGAACAGAGGAGACCCACTGATGCGGAGAGCGCGGATGACGAGATGGGCCCTGCTGGCGGTCGCGGCCCTCGGCGCGGCCGGCTGCCTGAGCAAGCCGCCCGCCGAGATACCCGAATACATCGGGCGCGGGCCGCGCGCGGACGAGATGTTCTACGCCCGCATGGTCCAGCGGAGCGAGCGCGAGCCGAGCTTCGACGAGCGGCGTCAGTTCAAGGACATGATGGACGACCGCGTCTACAAGTACCTGCGCGAGCACCCGGAAATGGAGCAGCAGGCGCGCTACAGCGAGTTCCGCTTCTGGCGGCAGGTGAGCGAGGGCAGCACGCAGGGCGAGGTGCGCGCGCTCCTGGACGAGCCGCTGGAGCGGTCCATCGATCCCGCGCGCATGGGGGCGATGGCAAAGGTGCACTGGCAGGACCTGCGGACCAAGGCCAAGGAGGCTTGGCTCTATCCGCTCGGCTGGATTCTCTACTTCGACGACAAGGGCGTGGTGGCCATGCTGCGGCGGCCCCAGGGGGGATTCCTGGTCGCCGAGTAGCCACGAACATCTCTCGGAAGGAGAGCGATCGATGATCCGGAGCGCGCTCAAGATGACGAAGCACATGCCGCTGGCCTCGCGGGGCATGGTGGTGGCCGAGCACCCGATCGGTGCCCAGGTGGGCGCCGCCATCCTCGCCCGGGGCGGCAATGCGGTGGACGCGGCGGTGGCCACCGCCTTCGCGATGCCGGTGGTGGAGCCGTTCATGTCCTCGATCGCGGGTGGTGGGAGCTTCCTCGTCCACATGGCCCGGCGCGGCGAGACCGTGGCCATCGACGCCAACGTCGAGGCGCCTGCGGCGGCCCACGAGACCTCCTTCGAGCTGGGCGAGGGCGTGGGCGACGATCTCTTCCCGTGGCGCCGCGTGGTCGGTGACGCCAATACCTTCGGCCCGCGCTCGGTGGCGGTGCCCGGCTCGGTGGCGGGCCTCGCCCTGGCGCTGTCGCGCTTCGGCACCATGACCCTCGCCGACGTCCTCGCCCCGGCGATCCGTTTGGCAGACGAGGGCTTCGTGCCGGACTGGTACGTCGCCCAGACTGTCTCGCTCTACACCCGCGAGCTCCGCGCGTTCCCGGAAACCGCGCGGGTCTATCTCCGCGATGGCATCGACGTGTATCGGCCGCCGGTGAGCAAGGACGGCGACGTGCTGCGGCAGTCCGACCTCGCGCGCACGCTGCGGCTGATCGCCAAGGACGGCCCCGACGCCTTCTACCGAGGCGCCATCGCCGAGGCCATTCACGCGGAGATGCGCGCCACGGGGGGCTTTCTCACCAAGGACGATCTGGCCGGGTACGAGGCGCGCCTGCTGTCGCCGCTCATGGGCGGCTACCGCGGCCTCGACCTGGCGTTCATGCCCGGCGCTACCGGCGGCGTGACCGCGCTCGAGATCCTGAACCTGCTGGCGGAGTTCCCCTCGGCGGGCGTCACCTACGAGAGCGTGCGCGGCCTCCACGTCCGGGCCGAGGCGGTACGCCTCGCCTTCCGGGACCGCCTGCGCTATCTCGGCGATGCCCTTCGCGTCACCGCGCCCTGGGAGGGCCTCGTGTCGCGCGACTACGCCCACGCCCTCGCGAAGCTCATCAAGCCGGGCGGCCCCAGAACCAGCGCCCCCGCCCCCGACCCCTGGAAATACGGCGACGCAAGAAGAGTAGGTAACGGACGCGGCTCCATGGGGGCTGTCCGAGGCTCCGCGAGTGATGTCCGCGGCTCCGCGCCGGGCGTCCGCGGTGGGGGGAGAGCGGGGGCCATTTCTAGGCCCCCGCTGATGGCAGACACCCACGATTGCACTACGCATATCGGTGTAATCGACAAGCAGCGCAACATGGTCTCGCTCACCAACACCGCGGTGTCACTGTTCGGGTCGCGCATGGTCGTGCCGGGCACGGGCGTCCTGCTCCAGAACGGCATGATCTGGTTCGACCCGGAGCCAGGACGGGTGAACTCGATCGCGCCGGGCAAGCGGCCGCTGGTGAACATGGTGCCGGTGCTCGCTTTCCGCAGGGGCGAGCCCGTCTACACGCTCGGCGCCCCGGGCGGCCGCAAGATCGTGTCCGTGATCCCGCAGGTGATCTCCAACATGGCGGACGCCGGGGACAGCCCGCAAGCGGCCATGGAGGCCCCGCGCCTCCACGACGAGGGGGGCGAGCTGCTGGTGGACGACCGCGTGGGCGGGGCAGCCCTGGGGGCGCTTCGCAAGCGCAAGCATCCCGTCACGACCAAGGACTGCACGGTGGGCAACATGTACTTCGCGCGGCCCATCGCCATCCGCATCACGAAGAAGGGCCTGGAGGCGGGGCTGGATCCCACCAGCGACGCCAGTGCTGCGGGCCTCTAGGCCGCGGCCGGAGAGCGTGAGAGCCATGATCGAAGAGCGGGTGATCGCCTCGTGGAAGTTCAAGAAGGGCGTGCTGGATCCGAAGACGGCCAGCCTCTGCTATCTCGCCGCGAATCTCGCGGTCGGGAACACGCACTGAGCGAAGCGTGACCTGGCAGGTGCCAGGGCCGCGGGTGCCACCGAGGACGAGGTGCGGGAGGCCATCAGCTTCGCCATTCGCGCCAATGCCGCCAAGACGCACGCCGACATCTTGAAGGTCTACGAGCCGCCGGCCTGAGGGCCGGCGCGCCGGGAGGTTCCCCGATGGCCGAGATCAGCCTCACCGCCGCCTTCTCCAGCGTGCCCGCGCCCGATCAGGAGGCGATCAAGCGCCTCCTGACGGAGACGGTCGCGCAGATCGCTCAGGACGACGGCAGCTTCAGCCGGGCCAAGCTCGTGTTCACCGAGTCCGACGAGCGCTGTGGTCTCACCGCCGAGCTGGACGGGGTGAAGAAGGAGGGCGTGCCGCTGGCCCTGGACCTCGACCAGCTCGAGGACGCTCAGTCGAGCGCCGGCGCGCGCGCCCAGCTCAAGGAGGCGCTGCGCCTCTATTTCCGCCGCGTGATGGGGAAGAAGTGAGCACGCCCGCCCACGGCGGCCGCGTCCTCATCGTCAACGCCGACGACTTCGGCCTGACCCGCGGGGTGAGCCGCGGCATTCTCGACAGTTACGCGAAGGGCATCGTGACCAGCACGACCCTCATGGTCAACCGCGGCGCCGACCCTGCCCAGCTCGAGGAGCTAAAGGCCTCGGGGCTCGGCGTGGGCCTCCACGTGAACCTCACCCTGGGCACGCCGCTCTCGGATCCCAAGCGGGTGGCCTCGCTGCTGGACGACGGCGGCCAGTTCGTGCGGGACGCGCGCGCGCAGGCCGAGCGCGCCCGTCCGGAGGAGGCGCGGCTCGAGATGGGGAACCAGATCGAGGCATTCCGGCGGCTCATGGGCCGCTTCCCGACGCACCTCGACAGCCACCACCACGTGGCGAAGGACGGGGCCCTCCTGGACCTCCTGTGCTTCTTCGCCCGGGCGCTCAAGATCCCCATCCGGGCCCAGGACGGGCAAGTGCGCGCGCGGGCCCGCCAGGACGGCATCCGCACCCCCGAGCATTTCATCGGCGATGCGGGGGTGCATCCCTACTGGACGGCGGAGCGCGTGCTCGAGCATCTCCGCGCGCTCCCGTCCGGCGTGAGCGAGTTCATGACCCATCCCGGCTACTTCGACGACGATCTCGCGTACAGCCGCTACGGCAAGCAGCGCGAGGCCGAGGTGGCCGGGCTCACCGATCCCGCCGCGCGCGCCCTCGTCGCGCGCGGGGGGATACGCCTCGCCCACTTCGGGAATCTGAGCACGGAAGGAGCACCGCGATGAAGGCGATCACGCTGCACGGCACCGGCGACGTGCGGGTCGAGTCGGTGGCCGACCCGAAGATCGTGGATCCCACCGACGTGGTGGTACGCATCACCACCAGCGCGGTCTGCGGCTCGGACCTGCACCAGTACCATGGGCGGGTGCCCGGGCTCCCCACGGGCGTGGTGCTCGGCCACGAGTTCATGGGCATCGTGGAGGAGGTGGGGCCAGCGGTGACGCGGGTCAAGCGCGGCGACCGCGTGGTGGCGCCCTTCTCGATCTCGTGCGGCCAGTGCGAGTGGTGCCGCATGCGGCTGCCCACCCAGTGCTCCACCACCGGCCGCGCGGTGTTCGGGGGCCGCTTCGGCCACGTGTATCCCGGTGGCCAGGCCGAGCGCATCCGCGTGCCCTTCGCCGACTTCATGTGCGAGCAGGTGCCCGCGGCGATGAAGGACGAGGAGGCGTTCTTCCTGGGCGACATCCTCTCCACGGGCTACTTCTGCGCGGAGAGCGCCGGCATCCGCCCGGGCGATCGCGTGGCCATCTTCGGCGCGGGCCCCGTGGGGCTCCTCGCGCTGCAGTCGGCGCACCTCTTCGGACCGAGCCGGATTTACATGGTGGACCGCGTCGGCTACCGGCTGGAGCTGGCCGAGCAGATGGGCGCGATCCCGGTGAACCTCGACAAGGGCGATCCCGCGCAGCAGCTGCGGGCGCTCACCGGCGGCCGCGGGCCCGACGCGGTGCTGGAGTGCGTGGGCCACGAGGTGCCCTTCGCCCAGGCCGTCGTGGCGGTGCGGCCGGGCGGGACGGTGTCCTCGGTGGGCGTCTACGTGGAGGACGCCATCGGCTTCCCCGTCCGCGAGGCGTTCTTCAAGGACCTCACGCTCCGCATGGGGATCTGCAACGCGCGGAACTACATCACGCCGCTGATGGGGCTGGTCGAGGCGGGCCGGCTCGATCCCACGCGCATCATCACCCACACGATGGCGCTCACCGAGGCCCCGAAGGGCTACACGATCTTCGATCGCAAGGAGGATCGGGCGATCAAGGTGATGCTCAAGCCCTAGCGCGGACCGGAGCCGCCCCGGCGGCTCAGTGGGCCGGGGACGGCTGCTTCGCGAGGAGCGGGTCGATGATCTTGATCAGGCGCGCCTCGTCGGCGGAGCCGGTGATCCGCTTGACGACCTCGCCCCGCTTGTCGATCACCACCGTGTAGGGAGCGAGCTTGAACCCGAAGCGCGTGGCCATCCGCGCGCCCGGATCGAGCACCGCGCCGTACGTCTGCTTGTAGCGCTTCCGCCAGGCCCGCGCCTCCGCGGCGGTGTCGTTGACGTGCACGCCCATCACCTCGACGTCGCGGTCGCGATACTTCTCCGCCAGCCGCTGGATGCCCGGAGCCTGGGCGGTGCACGTCTTGCACCAGGAGCCCTGGAACCGCAGCACCAGCACCTTCTTGCCGATGAGCGCCCGCGAATCGAACTCGCGGTCCTCGTCGAGGAGCCGCGCGGCCAGCGGCGGGGCGGCGGGCGCGGCCGCGGCGGCCGGCGTCGGGGCGACCAGGACGGCGAGCGCGACCACGGGCACGAGGAGCTGCGGGAGGCGCCGTCGACGCGGGCGCACGATCGGGGGGAGAAGGCGTGTCGCGGCCATGCCACTTCAGTATAATCGGCGCATGATCGAACTCGAGCACGAACTCCGCCGCGTCGTCGAGGGCGATGTCCGCTTCGACTCCTTCTCGCGCCTGCTCTACGCCACCGACGCGTCCATGTACCAGGTGGAGCCCATCGGGGCGGTGATTCCCCGCCACGCCGGCGACGTCCAGGCGGTGCTCGAGGTCGCCAACCGGCTCGGCGCGCCGCTGCTCGCGCGCGGGGGCGGCACCTCCTTGACCGGCCAGACCGTCAACCACGCGGTGGTGCTCGACTTCTCGCGCCACATGAACCAGGTCCTCGAGGTCAATGTCGAGGAGCGGTGGGTCCGGGTGCAGCCCGGCGTGGTGCAGGACGAGCTGAATCAGCACGTGCGGGGGCAGGGACTCCTCTTCGGTCCCGACACGTCGACCTCGAACCGCGCCACCATCGGCGGCATGCTCGGCAACAACTCCGGCGGCAGCCACTCGATCGCGTACGGCCTCACCGTGGAGCACGCGATCGAGCTGACGACGTTCCTCGCCGACGGGAGCCGCGCGGTGTTCGGCACGGTGACGCCCGCGGAGTTCCAGGCCAAGGCCCGCCTCGAGACACTCGAGGGCCAGATCTACCGAGAGGTGGGGCGCATCCGCGACCAGTACCGCGACGAGATCGCGCGCCGCTACCGCATGCACTGGCGTCGGGTGTGCGGCTACAACCTCAACGAGCTCATCAAGGACGGTCCGCTCAACATGGCCCGGCTCATCGTGGGCTCGGAGGGCACGCTGCTCACGATCGTCGAGGCCAAAATGCGGCTGGTGCCGCGCCCCAAGAGGACCGCGCTCGACGTCATCCACTACACGGACATCCAGGAGGCGCTCGAGTCCTCCCAGGCCATCCTCGAGACGGGGCCGTACGCCGTCGAGCTCACCGACAAGATGATCCTCGACCTCGCGCGCGCCAACATCGAGCAGCGCGCGCGCATGGGCTTCGTGCAGGGGGATCCCGCCGCCATTCTGATCGTCGAGTACACCGGGGACACCGACGCCGAGGTGAAGGACAAGGTCGAGAAGCTGGAGGCGCTGCGCGCGCGCGAGCGCTTCGGCTATGCGGGCCACGTGGCCCTCGACACCACGGAGCAGCAGTCGATCTGGAAGCTCCGCAAGGCGGGCCTGGGCCTGCTCCTCGGCACCCGCGGCGACGCCAAGCCCATCGCCTTCATCGAGGACACCGCCGTCGACCCCAAGCACATGCCCGCCTTCGTCCCGCGCTTCCGCGACATCATGGCCAAGCACGGGGCGGAGGGCGCCTACTACGGGCACTGCTCGGTGGGGTGTCTGCACATCCGGCCCCTCGTCAACCTCAAGACGCAGCGCGGGCTCGACCAGGTGCGGGCGATGGCCGACGAGATCTTCGACATGGTGCTGGAGTTCGAGGGAGCCATCTCGAGCGAGCACGGCGACGGGCGCGCCCGCAGCCCGTATCTCGAGCGGGTGTTCGGCCCCGCGATCTTCGGCGCCTTCGGCGAGCTCAAGCGCGCGTTCGATCCCCGGAACCTCCTCAACCCCGGCAACATCGTGGCGAGCCCGGGCGTCACCGAGCACATGCGCTATGGCGCCGACTACCGCACGTGGGAGCCCACGACCAGCCTCGACTTCTCCGAGCAGGGCGGCTTCGCCGCCGCGGTGGAGATGTGCAATGGGGTCGGGGTGTGCCGGAAGAAGCTCGAGGGCACGATGTGCCCCTCCTACATGGCCACGCGCGACGAGGAGCACTCCACCCGGGGCCGCGCCAACGCCCTCCGCGCGGTGCTCTCGGGCCGGGCGCCGCGCGAGGAGTTCACGGGGACGCGGCTCTTCGAGGTGATGGACCTCTGCCTCGAGTGCAAGGGCTGCAAGGCCGAGTGCCCGTCCAACGTGGACATGGCGAAGATGAAGTACGAGTTCCTGCACCACTACTACCAGGTGCACCCCACCCCGATGCGCAACGATCTCTTCGGGCACATCGGGGACCTCTCGTGGTGGGGCTCGCGCCTGGCGCCCGTGTCCAACTGGCTGGCGGGGACGCGGCTGAATCGATGGGTGATGGACCGGGTGGTGGGCATCGACCGGCGCCGGCCGCTGCCCCTCTTCGCGCGCGAGAGCTTCACGGACTGGTTCGACGCGCGCAAGCCGAACGCGGACGCCCCGCGTGGCGGCGTGGTGCTGTTCCACGACACGTTCAACACCTACAACACCCCGGAGATCGCGCGGGCGGCGGTGGAGCTGTTGGAGGGCGCGGGCTATCGCGTGGAGCTGGTGGGGCGCAAGTGCTGCGGCCGTCCCATGATCTCCAAGGGGATGCTGGACGAGGCCCGCGCCAACGCGCAGTGGAACGTGGCCAAGCTCCAGCCCTGGGTGGAGCGCGACGTGCCGGTGGTCGGACTCGAACCCTCCTGCTTACTGACGCTCCGCGACGAGTACGTGGATCTGCTCCGCACCGAGGCGGCCCGCGCCGTCGCGCGCTCGAGCTATCTCCTGGAGGAGTTCCTCCTGCGCGAGCGCGCGCGGGGCCTGCGTCTGGCGTGGAAGCCCGGCCCGCGGCGCGCCCTCCTCCACGGGCACTGCCATCAGAAGGCGATGGTGGGCACGGCGCCCACCGTGGCCGCGCTCACCTGGGCCGGCTACACGGTGAGCGAGGTCGACTCGGGCTGCTGCGGGATGGCGGGATCCTTCGGGTTCGAGAAGGAGCACTACGAGCTCTCGGTGAGCCTGGGCAACCGGCGGCTCGCCCCCGCGGTGCGCGCGGCCGATCCCGACACGGTGGTAGTGGCGCCGGGCATTTCCTGCCGCCAGCAGATCGCGCACCTCACCGAGCGCCGGGCCCAGCACCCCGCCGAGGTGCTGCGCAGCGCCCTGGCCGGGCGCGCCTAGCGGCGCCCGCCGCCCAGGGTCTTCTCGACGTAGCGCCGGATCGCGTCCTGCGCAGCCGGCGCCCTCCAAGACGCCAGCGCCTCGCGGTCGATCCGCGCGGCGTGCCGCGCGAGGAACTCGCGCACGGGCTGGCGCAGCTGGGCCTTGGTGAGCGCGAAGCTCTCGGCGGGGATGGCGGCGAGCGCCTCCGCCTCCGCGATCGCCGCGTCGAGCAGCGCCCCCGGCTCGACGACCGTGTCGAACAGGCCCCGCTCGCGCGCGTCCTCCACGCTCAGCGTCCGGCCCCCGTACACCATCTCGGCGAGATGCCGCGCCGGCACCACCGCGCGCATGATCTCCAGCGCGATCGCGGGGAAGGGGACACCCACCAGCAGCTCGGTGACGCCAAACCGCCCGCCGCCGCGCGCCGCGATGCGCCGGTCGGCGGCGCAGGCGAGCACGCAGCCGCCCGCGATGGCGTGGCCGTTGACCGCCGCCACCACCGGGCGGGGGTGATAGAAGAGGCGGGCGAAGCAGTCGACGAGGGCGGGGATGAGCGCGCCGGGGTAGTCGGGCCCGGAGGCGGCGAGGCGCTTGAGATCGACGCCGGCCGAGAACATGGCGCCGGCTCCAGTGAGGACGAGCGCCGGGGCGCCCGCGGCCGCCTCCAGCGCCGCGCTCAGCGCGCCGAGGATCTCGGGATCGAGGGCGTTGGCGCGGCCGTGGGTCATCCGCAGCACCGCGATCGCCCCACGGTCCTCGCGAACGACCATCACCAGCTGCGCATGCGGGCGCGGCTACTTGACGGGAGCGACGACGACGTCGGTGGGCTTGCCGGCGAGGAAGCGCTCGACGTTGGCGACGGCGCGCAGCAGCCCGTCGCGCACCACCTCGGGGGTCTGCCCGGCGTTGTGCGGGGAGAGCACCACGTTGGGCAGGCCGAGGATCGGATCGTCGGCGGCCAGTGGCTCCTGGTGGAAGACGTCCAGGCCGGCGCCGAGGATCTTCCGCTCGCGGAGCGCGGCGAGCAGGGCATTGCGGTCGACGAGGGCGCCGCGTCCGGTGTTGACGAGGATGGCGCTGGGCTTCATGAGCTCCAGCTCGCGCCGGCCGATGAAGCCCCGCGTGTCGTCGGCGAGGCGGACGTGGAGGCTCACGACGTCGGCCTGGCGCAGGATGTCGTCCTTGGTGGCCGCCCTGGCGCCGGCGGCCCGGATGCGCCCCTCGTCGCCCCGCGCGCTCCACGCGAGCACCTCCATGCCGACGGCGCGGCCGAGCGCGGCCACGCGGCTGCCGATGGTGCCCATCCCGAACACCCCGAGCGTCTTGCCGAGGAGCTGGGTGAGCATCTCGCGCGGCCACTTGCCGCCCCGCATCTCCCGGTCGATGGCCGGGATCTTGCGCCCCACCGAGAGCATGAGGGCGAGGGCGTGCTCGGCCACCGCGAAGGCGTTGACGCCGGGCGTGTTGCAGACGGTGACCCCGCGCATGCCCGCGGCGTGGAGATCGATGTTGTCGGTGCCGGTGCCCCAGACCGAAATCATCTTGAGGCCCGGGCACGCCGCGAAGACCCCGTCGGTGAAGCGCGCATGGGCCCGGATGTTGATGGCGACGCGCGCGTCGCCGATGCGCCGGATCAGCTCGGCCTCGTCGTCCGCGCCGCGCTCGGTGAAGACCCGCAGGGCACCGAGCGCCTTGGCGCGCTCCTGGGCCGCCGAGCCCTGGAAGACGGACGGAAAGTCGTCGGGGACGACGATCACGCGGTGCGCGCCGAGAACACGGCCTGAGCGGCGGCGACGCCGGCGCCCGCCTCGCAGCGGTGCCCGAGGTCGCGCAGGGTCAGCTCCAGGGCGGACAGCGTGGGCAGCACGTACATCGGATTCGCGGTGATGCCCATGTGACCGACCCGGAGCGTGCTCGTGCGGATCTTGTCGAGACCCGTTCCGATGAGAATGCCGTAGCGGTCACGCATGTGCTTGACCACCGCGGCGGGCTCGATGCCGGTGGGCGTCTTGAAGCACGAGACGGTGTTCGAGGCGACGGACGCCTCGGGGAAGATCTCGAGCCGCATCGCCTCGAGGCCGGCGCGGAAGGCCGCGCCCGCCACCGCGTGGCGCTGGAACCGGTTGGCGAGCCCTTCCTCCTTGATGAGGCGGACGGACTCGGCGAGCGCAGCGGTGAGATGGGTAGGGATGGACACCGGCTGGCGGCGCGGCTGGCCGTCCGGCACCTGGCCGCCGCGGGAGACCGGCACCCAGTGCTCCTTCCAGCGTAGGAGGTCGTAGACCAGCGAGCTGGACTTGTGCTTCCGCCGCTCCATCGCGTCCCACGCGGCGGGGCCCACCCCGGCCAGTGACATGCCGAGCGGCGCGGCCAGGCACTTCTGCGAGCCGGTCATGTTGAGGTCGATGCCCCACTCCTCGGTGCGCACGTCGATGCCAGCCAGCGAGGAGACCGTGTCGAGGAGGTAGAGCGCGCGATGCCGCTTGACGATGACCCCCACCGCGTCCGCGGGGTAGGTGGTGCCGGTGGACGTCTCGTTGTGCACCATCGTCACCGCCTTCGGGCGCACGCGCTCGATCTCGCGCTCGAGCCGAGCCAGGTCGATGGGCCGTCCCCACTCGACGGAAAACTCGGTCACCTCGGCGCCCACACGGGCCATGATCTCGTGCATGAGCATGCCGAATACGCCCGCCACGATCACGAGCACGCGGTCGCCCGGCTCGATGACGGACACCGCCCCCGCCTCCAGCGCGGTGCGGCCCGAGCCCGGCATCACGACGACTTCGCCGGAGGGGATCTTGAACACGTCGCGGAGGGCGAGGGTGGCGGGCTCGAGCACCTCGAGGTCGAAGCGCTGATCGTACTGGATGGTGGGCGGCTGGTTCATCGCCTGGATCACCGTCCAGGGCAGCTCGGTGGGCCCGGGGATCATGAGGATGGCGCGCGCCTGCGCGGCGCCCCACTGGATGGCGGAGTCCATCGACGGGCCTCCCGCGCTCACGCGCCGGCCTCGGCGAGCGTGCGCTCCTTGCGGCGGATCAGATAGAGGTTGCGGAGGTAGACGAAGAGGCCGGCGCCCTGGCCCAGGATGAAGACGGGATCGTGGCGGTACACCGCGTAGATCAGCAGGGTGAGGCCGCCGCCGATCGAGAAGAACCAGAACGACACCGGGATGACGCTCTCACGCCGCTTCTCCGACGCGATCCACTGCACGAGGAAGCGCATCGAGAAAAAAGCCTGCCCGAGAAACCCGATTGTCAGCCAGAAGTGCTCCGCGTTCATGTTCCCTCGCTCCCGTGGTGAACTCCAGCCGTTCACCTTACCGGATGCTCCCGGGTGGAGCAAGGAGTTTTGCCCCCTCGTGCGCGGGCAGATTCCACCCGAGGCCTCGGCGCGCGCGGGCGATCCGAGATTCCGACTACTGCGGCCGCGCGGGCAGGTCGATCAGCTTTCGCAGGGCGATCTTGAGCGCGACCGACACGCGGTAGAGGCTGTCCACCGAGATGGACTTCTCGCCCCGCTCGACCTCGCCGATGAATTTCCCCGACAGCGCCGACCGCTCGCCGAGGGCTTCCTGACTCCAGCCCCGCTCCTTGCGCAGCGAGCGGATCTTCGTTCCGAGTGCCTTGCGGACGTGGTTCACGCGACGCTCCATCTCTAGACGGCCTCCGTTGGTCCGGACGTCACGGCGAGGACCAGCGCTCCCGTCTCGCTCTTGACGCTGTGGACGCAGCCCGGCGGGCGCCGGGCGTAGTTGCCTACTGTACACACTCCAGTGTCGTCCGCCACACTGCCCTCGAGGACCCAGATCTGCTCGTCTCCGAGATGGCGATGACGCGGGATCACCGCGCCCGGCTCGTAGCGCATGAGGATGGCCTTGTGACCATCCCCGTCCTGCCACAGCACCTTCCAGAGCACGCCCCGGTGCCGCTCGACCCACGGGACGTCAGCGGTGTTGACGTACAGCGTCGGTGGCGCCGGCATCGGGCTCACTTCCCGTCCTCGGTCAGCGCCGCGCGGACCGCCTCGCGGAACGCCTCGACGGGCATCGCGCCCACCAGGCGGCGCCCGTTGACGAAGAAGGTGGGAGTTCCCGTGATGCCGAGCGCGCGGCCCTCAGTCATGTCTTGCTCCACCGCATCGCGAAACCGCGCGCTGTCGAGGCATTCCGCGAAGGATGCCCGCTCGAGACCGATCCGCTCCGCGTAGCGCAGGAGGTCTTCCCGCTCGAAGTCGGGCTGGGCCACGAAGAGAAGATCGTGATACTCCCAGAAGCGGCCGCCCGCCCCCGCGCAGCGCGCGGCGAGGGCGGCGGGGCGCGCCCCGGGATGGAAGTCGAGCGGGAAGTCCTTGAACACGATGCGCACGCGGCCGGGGAACTCGCGCATGACCTGCTCGAGCGTGTCCTGCGCGCGCTTGCAGAACGGGCACTGGAAGTCGGAGAACTCGAGAATGGTCACCGGCGCCGCGTCCGATCCCCGCGTCATCGCCGGATCGATGGTCACGGTGGCGGTCTGGCCCGAGCACGCGCTCGCCCACAGCGTCACCGCCAGCGCGGCTCCGCTCAGCGCTCGTCCCACGATTCTCCCTCGCGATCTTCGTTCGCCGCATGCGCCGCGCCGTCCCGTCGCGCTCGCCGCGCGCCGTCGCGCGGCGTACAATTCATCCGCATGACAAAAGGTGTGATCCAGAATACGCGAGTGTTCCCGGGCCTGCAAGGCGGGAGACGACACTGATGGGTTTTCTCGCCCGCGTTCTCCTCAACACGGTGGCCATCGTACTCGCCGGACTAATAGTTCCTGGCATCGGCGTGGACGGGCTGCTGCCCGCGCTGGGGGCGGGGACCGCGCTCGGGCTCGTCAACGCCCTCATCCGACCCATCCTGCTCATCCTCACGCTGCCGATCACCCTGGTGACGCTCGGCCTCTTCATCCTCGTGCTCAATGCCGGGTGCTTCTGGCTCGTCTCCACGTTCGTCCCCGGCTTCCACGTGGACGGCTTCTGGCCCGCCCTGGGCGGCGCGCTGCTCGTGAGCGTGGTGAGCTGGGTGGGCACCGCGTTCGTCAGCGACCGGGGCCGGGTCGTCGTCATCAGCCGGCGCGCGCGCTGACGCGCCCGCGGGGGGGGAGCTACGCGGCGCGGCCGCCCTCTTCGAGGGCGGTGATGATGTAGGTGCCACTCTTGGCGTCGCGCTCGAGCGTGACGATCTTCTGCTTCTCCGCCTCCTCGAGCAGCTTCGAGAAAGTCGAGTAGCCGTAGTATGTCTCGTTGAAGGCGGGGTTCTTCCTGATCATGGTCTGCTTGACCATCGAGCCCCAGAGGGTGTCCTTGTTCTCGCGCTGAAGCGCGAGGATCGCCTCGATGAGCTGCGCGAAGGCCTCCGCCTTCTTCTCGGGCAACCCCCGCAGGGCGGTGGTCTTCTTCGATTCGCGGATCAGGTCCTCGTAGAAGATGAACTCGTCGCAGTTGCCGACGAGGAGCTCGGACGACGAGGACTTGACCCCGAGCCCGATCACGTAGCGGTCGTTCTCGCGCAGCTTGGAGACGAGCGGCGAGAAGTCGGAGTCGCCGGACACGAGGGCGAAGGTGTCCATGTGCTGCTTGGCGTAGGCGAGGTCCATGGCGTCCACGACCATGCGGATGTCGGCGGAGTTCTTGCCGCTGTAGCGGCTCTGCGGGACGTCGATGAGCTCGATCGCCCACTCGTGGAAGGGGCGCTTGTACTCGGTGAAGCGGTTCCAGTCGGCGTAGGCGCGGCGGACGA
>DASTYT010000010.1 GCA_035764725.1 Candidatus Methylomirabilota bacterium
GCGCGCGCCACGCGGGCCCCGGCGGCGTCACGGTGGACGCGCCGCTCGAGCGCCTCCCCCTCTTCGTGCGCGCCGGCGCCATCCTGCCCATGGGCCCCGTGATGCAGCACTCGGGCGAACGGCCCCTGGACGAGCTGATTCTGCGGCTGCACCCGGAGAGGACGTCGCGCTTCGAGCTCTACGAGGACGATGGCCGGACCCAGGGCTACCGCGAGGGGAGCTACGCGCGCACCATCTTCGAGTGCGCGGTCGCGGCCGACGAGGTGACGGTGCGGATCGGCGCTCCCGCGGGGGACACGAGCGTGCTACCCGCGCGGCGGCGCTATACGCTCGAGCTCGGCGCCCCCGCGCCTCGCGCCGTCTCGGTGGACGGCCACGGCGACCTGCCGCGCCGCGACGGTCCCGACGAGGCGGGCGCGGGCTGGTGGGTGGACGCGCGGGGCTTCACCCTCGTGCGCCTTCCCGACCGGCCCGCGCCGCTGACGGTGCGGCTCAGGACTTGAAGTACCAGGTCTCCGTGTGAGCGATGTGGGGGTTGTCGCTCACCGCGCTGTTCCAGAGGCGTTCGGGGATATTGCCCATGTTGGTCTTGATCACCCGCACGCCCTGCGAGGCGGGTGAGTTCGATACCACCGGGATCATCCACAGCTCGTCGAGCACGATCTTCCACACGTCCTTCGCCATCTTCACCCGCTCCGCGTCCTTCACGCTGAGCGACTTCCGGTACTTGTCCATCAGCTCGCGCATGCGCGGCGGCGGCGTCTTGCCCTTGGCGCCGGCGGAGGAGTACCAGTCGCCGTAGAGCGGGCCCAGCGGTATCCCGCGCTCCGAGGCGAAGATCCACGGGGTGTGGCCGTAGATGTTGTCCGCGCCCCACTGGGTCTCGAAGTAGATCTGATGCTCGTTACTGGTCATCCGGGCCGTCGCTGCCCCGCGCTCCATCTCCTGCACCTCGCCACGGATGCCGATCTTCTTCCAGTGCTCCGCCACCATCTCGGCGATCTGGCTGAAGGGGAGGAAGCCCACGTAGGTAGTGAGGGCGAGACGCAGCCGGCCCCCGCCGTCCAGGCGCAGGCGATAGCCCTCCGAATCCTTCTTGGTCAGTCCCAGCTTGTCCAGCATCTCATTGGCCTTCTTGACGTCGAGCGTGGCGTGGAGCGTCTTGTACTCCGGGCCCGGGAAGTAGAGGGTCCGCTCGCCGGGTGCGCCCGAGCCCGTCTGGCCCAGGCTCAGGACGAAGGTCTCGTTGATCTGGGCACGGTCGATGGCCTGGGACAGCGCGATGCGGAACTCGCGCGTGCTCAGCCACTTCGCGACCTCCGCGTCCTTCTCGTAGGACTGATTGCAAAACAGGCCCACGTCGGCGCCCTGATCGGACGGATCGAGGTACACGCGGTAGCCGCCCTTCTGCTGGTTCTCGAGCAGCACCGGCAGCTTGCTGATGTCGATGTGGCGCGCCTGCGAGTCGTACTCGCCCGCGATGGCGCGCAGGTTGATGACCTCGAGATTCTCGCCCAGGGTCATGCGGATGCGGTCGATGTAGGGGAGCTGATTGCCGTCGGTGTCCACCCAGACGCTGTAAGGATTACGCTCGAACACCCAGCTCGGGCTGGTGATGGGCGACGTCGTCTTCCACGGCGTCACCACCGGAAGGTCGGCGTTCCGGCAAGCGTCGTTGCGGTTCTTGAACAGCGTGACCCAGCTGTCCACACCCTGCTCGGCCGCCTTCTTGCTGAGCTCGTCCTGGGACGAGTACTTCGGGAGGAACTGTTTCATGTAGTGCGCGGGGGCGAAGCCGCCCAGCGCAGAGCGGCCGAACCGCGCGTGATGCCCGATGCCCCACACGGAGGCGAGGACGATGGGGAGCGCGTAGTACGGCTCGGGCGAAATAAATCGGATGGTGCTCGCGTCTGCTTTCTCCATCATGATCGGCTTGCCGCCCACCGTCATCACCGAGAGGGGAGTGGGAACAAGGTCCTTGTTCAGGTACACATCCTGGTACCAGAAGATGAAGTCGTCCGCGGTGAAGGGCTGACCGTCACTCCACCGCATGCCGCGGCGGAGGAGGAGCGTCGTGACCTTGCCGTCGGGGCTGACCTCCCATCCCCGGGCGATGTTGGGAACGAGCTTGGTGCCCGTGTAGTCGTAATAGAGGAGCTTGTCGTTCTGGGCAACCCGGTGCCCGTTGGAAGTGTCGAAGGGCCCGGTGAAGCCGCGGCGCCACGTGCCGCCGTACTTTCCGATCTCGCGCAGCGGCTTGATGACGAGGGGGTCCTCGCCGATGCGCTGCTGCACCGGCGGCAGCTTGCCCGCCTTCACGAGCTCGGCGAGCTGCGGCGCCTCCTTGAAGGTCTTCGGGAAGCGCGCGGGGTCCGTGATCACCTCCGCCCCCTCGAGCTTGCCGATCAGATTGGCCCCGAGCTTCATGGGCGTCTGGGTGGCGCCGGGCGGAGCGAAGGCGAGCGCCCCCTGCGAGGCCGCCGCGGTCAGGAGGCCGAGCTTCAGGAGATCGCGCCGGCTCAGGCCGAGACTGTCATGGTCGGATGCACGATCCACTTCGTCGTGGTCGCTCATTAGGAGCCTCCTCGTCGGGAAGGGCGCTTCACATGGCGGATGGAAAGCGCGGCGCCCGCTTTTCACGGATCGCTCGCGCGCCCTCGCGCACGTCCTCGTCCATGAACGTCAGCATCTCGAGCGCGATGGACTGATCGAAGATCGGCCCCGCCATCCGGAGCCAGTTGTTCAGGGAACGCTTGGTCCAGCGAATAGCTTGCTGGGCGCCGGTGGCCAGCTTGTCGGCCACCTCGAAGGCCTTCGGCAGCACCTCGGCGGCGGGCAGGCTCATGCTGACCAGCCCGATGCGCTCGGCCTCCTTGCCGTCGATGAAGTCGCTGGTGAGGAGGTAGTACTTGGCCTTGGCCATCCCGCAGAGGAGCGGCCAGATGATGGCGGCGTGGTCACCCGCCACCACGCCGAGCTTGGTGTGCCCGTCGGTGAAGCGGGCGGTCTCGGAGATGATGCTGATGTCGGAGAGCAGCGCGACCACCAGCCCCGCGCCCACCGCCACGCCGTTGATGGCGGAGATCACGGGCTTGTCCAGGTTGATCAGGTTGTAGACGAGGTCGGAGGCCTCGCGGGTCATACGGGCCAGGCGCTTGGGGTCGCGGGCGTTGGCGTCCACCATGTCGAGGTCACCGCCCGCGGAGAACGCGCGCCCCGCGCCGGTGATCACCGCCACCCGGGCGCTCTCGTCGGCGTCGAGGGTGAGCCACACCTGGGTGAGCTCCCAGTGCAGGCGGTCGTTGGTGGCGTTGAGCACCTCGGGCCGGTTGATGGTGATGAGCACCACGCCGTGGGGGCGCCGCTCGAAGACGAGGTGCTGATAGTCCTTGTAGTCCATGGGGTCGAGCCTCCTGGGTCGGTGCCAGGAGGCTAGCACAGGGTCTTGCCCCGCGGCCGACCCAACGGTACAAGGGGGCCATGACTACCCCCGGCCGGTTCGAGGGCAAGGTGGTGGCGGTGACGGGCGCGGCCAAGGGATTCGGCGAGGCCATCGCCCGCCGCTTCGCCGCGGAGGGCGCGCGGGTGGTGCTGGGCGACGTCGACGAGGCGGCGGGCACGGCGGTCGCGCGGAGCATCGAGACGGCCGGCGGCCGCGCCCGGTTCCGCCCGTGCGACGTGGCGGCGGCCGCGGACGTAGAAGCGTTGGTGGGCGCCGCGGTCGAGGGCGAGGGCGGGCTCGACGTCATGGTCAACAATGCCGGCTTCTCCCACACGTCGATGCCGCTGTGGGATCTGCCCGAGGCGGACTTCGACCGGCAGATCGCGGTGAACTTCAAGGGCGTGTTCCTGGGCTGCAAGTACGCGGTGCCCGCGCTGCGCAACCGCGGCGGCGGCGTCATCGTGAACACCGCGTCCATCGGCGCGCGGCGGCCCCGCCGCGGCGTCACCGTGTACAACGCGACGAAAGGCGCGGTGCTGACCCTCACGCGCGGCCTTGCCGGCGAGGTCGCTCGCGACGGGATCCGCGTCTGCGCGGTGTGCCCGGTGGCGGCCGACACCGCCTTTATGGTGACCGCGCGCGGCGGCACGCCCCTCGACGACCGCACGCGCGAGAGCCTGGTGCGCGGCATCCCGCTGGGACGCCTCTGCGCCCCGGACGACGTGGCGGGCGCGGTGACGTTCCTCGCTTCGCCGGACGCGGCGTTCCTCACCGGGGTGTGCCTCGACGTCGACGGGGGGCGGTCGATCGAGTAGGGGGCGTCGCGGCGGGGCTCGGCGGTTCGCTTGACGCCGCGGGCGGCCGGGCGGACGATCGGAGGGCAGGAGATCCCGCGTATGGCTGCCGCGCTCGAGCTTCCGACGCTGACCGACGTGATGGCGGAGCTCGCCGCACGCGGCTTCACCGATCAGTTCCGGGTTGCCGGAGACCGGCTACGCGCGGTCAGCAGCGGCACGCTCTACGCGCCCGGCGATCTGCGCCTGGTCGACTTCCATCGCTTCGAGGGCGTGTCCGATCCCGACGACATGGCCATCGTGTATGCCCTGGAGACACGCGGCGGAGTGCGGGGCACCCTGACCGACGCCTTCGGCGTCTACGCCGAGCCCGGCGTGGGGGCGTTCATGGAGCAGGTGAAGCGCGCCGCCTAGCTCACGCCGGGCTTGCGCTGGCGGCGGGGATGGGTGACACAATGGCTGCCCATGGACCTCGCCCCCTCGCCCCGCCAGCGTGAGCTGATCGACCTCGCCCGCCGCCTCGCCCGCGAGCGCTTCGCGCCCCGCGCCGAGCGCCACGACCGCGAGGCCTCGTTTCCCTTCGACGACTATGCGGACCTGCGCGCGGTGGGCCTGCTCGGCCTCTGCGTGCCCGAGCGCTTCGGCGGGCTCGGCGCGGACTACGAGACCTACTGCCTGGTCGCCGAGCAGCTCGCGCAGGGGAACGCCTCGACCTCGCTCACCTTCAACATGCACTGCCTCACCATGCTGATGATGGGCCCCATCGCCGACACGATGCCGTTGCCGCCGGCCGTGCGCGAGCGCCACGACAAGCTGCGCGCGGCCAAGTTCCGCGAGGTGGTGGAGCAGGGCGCCTTCTACGGTCAGCCGCACTCGGAGCCGGTGGAGCAGGGGCAGACCGACACCAAGCTCAGCATGGGCGGGCGGCGCTTCGGCACCACCGCGAAGAAGGTGGACGGCGGCTACGTGGTGAACGGGCGAAAGTTCTTCGTGTCGCTCGCGGGCTCCGCGCCCTACTTCGCCACGCCGGCGATCCGCCTGGGCGACGAGCCGTGGATCGAACGGACGCTCTACCTCCAGGTGCCCAAGGACGCGCCGGGGGTGTCGTTTCCCGGCGAGTGGGATCCCATGGGCATGCGGGGAACGGTGAGCCGCGACATGGTGCTCGAGAACGTCTTCGTGCCCGACGACGGCGAGGTGCTGCCGCCGGGGATGTTCGGCGCCATGTATAACGCCTTCCCCCATCTCTCGCCGCTCACGTTCTGCGCCACCTTCCTCGGCCTCATGCAGGCGGCCTACGACGGCGCCCTCGCATACCTCCGGGGCGAGCTGGCGGGCTCGCCGGGGCTGCACACCGAGGCGGCGGTGAAGGGCCACGCGGTGGCCGAAATGCTCTTCACGCTGGAGGCGACCCGCGCCCTCTACTACCGCGCGATCTCGGAAGCCCGAGTCGACGCGCCCGCGGACGCCGTGCAGCGCGCGCGGGCGGCCCACGTCACCGTGCAGCGCTCGACGGTGACGGTGACCCAGGAGGCCATTCGCGTGTGCGGGGGGCGCGGTCTCCTCAAGCGCTATCCGCTCGAGCGCTACGCGCGCGACGCGCGCGCGGGGGCCCTCATGCGGCCCTGGACCCAGGAGATCGCCACCCAGCAGGCGTGGGAGTCCGCGCTCGGGCTCGGAGGCGCCGCGGAGGCCCGATGACCGCCGCCTGGGCGCACGATCCGGGCGGCGTGCACCTGATCGGCAGCGTGCCGATGGCGGATGCGGAGTCGGTGTTCCGCGCCGTGGCGGACGCGCTCGGTCGCCACCTGCGCCGCCTGCCCGACGGTGAGACGGGCGAGCGCCGGCGCTGGATCTTCTTCCAGAACCTGATGCTGCGGCGGCATCCGGACATGGAGGACGATCCGACGGTGCCGCCCTTCGCGCTGCGCCAGTGGGATGGCAAGCTCCTGCGCGAGATGACGCTGCTGCGCTTTCGCTCCGGCGTGGACCCGGAGCGGGTGCGCTTCGAGACCGGCTACGCGGAGGCCGCGCGCGCCTCCTTCACGGTCTTCGCGCGCCTCCAGGCCGAGGGCGTCCTCCCCGCCGGCGTGCGCTTCCAGGTGTGCCTGCCCACGCCGATGGCCAGCGGCTACATGTACGTGAGCCCGCGGGCGCGCGCGCCCTATCTGCCCGTCTACGAGCGGGCGCTGCGCGGCGCCCTCGAGGAGATCGTGGCGACGATTCCCGCCGAGCGCCTCGCAATCCAGTGGGACGTGTGCCAGGAGGTGCTGATCCACGAGGGCTTCTTCCCGGACCGGCCCGCCGATTTTGCGGCGCAAATCGCGGCCGAATTGGCCCGTCTCGGTGATGCCGTGCCCGCGGCGGTCGAGATGGGCTATCACCTCTGCTACGGCTCACCCGCGGACGAGCATCTCGTGATGCCGCGGGACCTCGGCGTCTTGGTGGACATGACGCGGGCTCTCCGCCGCTCGCTCCGCCGGCGCATGGACTTCCTGCATCTGCCCGTGCCGAAGGATCGCACCGATGCCGCATACTTCCGGCCGCTCGAACGGCTCGAGGGCGATTCCGAGACCGCGCTCTACCTGGGTCTGATTCACTACGGCGATGAGGCGGGCGACACCGCCCGGATCGCCGCCGCGCAGGTCTTCGTGCGCGACTTCGGTGTGGCGTCCGAATGCGGCTGGGGGCGCACCGACCCCGGGCGCGTGCCCGGCCTGCTGGAGAGTCACCGGCGCGCGGCGGAGCGCCTCGCCGGCTCCCGCTCCCGGTAGCGAGCCTCGACGAGGCGCCGGAGCGCTCGGCGGCTCGTCGCCGTGATCGGGGTGGGCAGCTCGAGCGAGGTCCAGCCGTCGCGCCCCCGTACATCGGCGCGGCGCTCGCCCTCGCGTGTGAGGTGGAAGTGGAGGAGCGGCTGGCGGCGTGCGTAGAACACGGCGCGCGATTTCTCGACCACGCCCGGCCAGCGGCGCAGGTCGGCGAAGAGGGGGGCCAGATCCTTCAGGAGCGCGGGCGGGCAATGGGCCATTGGTCGCGCATTGCCTCGTGTGCTATCTCTACCGCGTCACCATGCGAGCGCGCTCACTGGGACGTGGACGCGGCGGCGAGGAGGCTAGCGCCACACACATGGGCTGGCGGGGGGCATCCCAGGAGATCGAGCACGGTGGGCACGACGTCGAAGGCCGAGTGCTCGCCGCGATCGCCGGGGACCAAGCCCGGCGCGGCGATGTACGCCATGCCGTGCCGTCCGGTATGGCCGCCCGTGCGCCGCAGAGCCACCGGCCCCACGACTCCCAGGCGCGGGTGCTCGAGCGCGGCGGCGGGGCCTCGCCACACCACGATGAGGTCGCACTCGGAGCCCGCGAGGGCGAGGGGATCGCGCGTCGCGGAGCGCTCGATGTCCTCCACCGCCTGCTCGCCGGTGCGCGGGTCGCGGCATTCGCGGAGCAGCGCCTCGATCTCACGGCACGTCTCCTCGTAGCGCGCGGGGTCCACGAGGCCGTCGCGCTCGCGCCCACGCAGGTTGATTCGGATCCGCCCGTCGTAGAAGGACGGCAGCGCGAAGGCGCGCATGCGAGGCCACTGCTCGCGATAGTGCGTGGCCGGCTGCCACGTCAGATCGGGCCGTGGGGCGGGGGCGCGGCCTGATCGCCACCGCTCGACGCCGGCCCGCGCGCCCTTGAGCGCCGCCCGGATCGGCCGAGGGAGCGAGCGGGCCAGCGTGTGCAGCGCGGCCGCCCCATCCGTCGCCGCAGCGGGGTGCGGAATGAGCCGCACAGGCTCCCAGCGTTCGTCCGCCTCCAGGATAGGAACGGCGCCGGGCGCCGCCGCCCAAGCGCCCGGCACTGTCAGCAGGGATCGGCCGAAGGCATGGCGATAGAGCAGCTCGGGCAGGAGCACCATCGACTGCACGTCGGAGTGGTTGGTCCCCATGCCGCCCATGGTGAAGGCGACCACCGCCGCCCCCCCGGCCGTGCGCGTGAGTTCGCCCACCATGCGGTCGAGCCCCCGGTGAACGGCGAGCAGGGCTTCGGCCGCGGCGGGGGCCGAGGGATGAGTGTGAAGAGGATGCCGGGGGTCGACTCCGTGCCACAGCCCCTCCACCGAGCCGTGCAGCTCTCCCGCCACCGCGATGAAGAGATCCCAGTCGGGCAGCCGCTCGGTCATGAGCCAGCGCGCCGCGCGCGTCCGGACGTCGAGGGCCCCGCTAAGGGCCTCACCCATGGTCTGAGCGCGCTCAGCGGAAGGCCACGGAATCCCGTACGTCCAGGGCGCCGCGGGGTAGCGACCGAAGCGCGCCAAGAACTCGTCGAGCACCCCGGCGGGGCGACCGGTGAGGAAGGTCCCCGGGTCGTGGGCCCCCCACGCCACGATGCCGCGGGTCCTGGGCGCGCGTCGGAGATCCACATAGGGTGTGTCGAAGACGACGGGGCGGCGGTCGATGCGCTCCCACCACGGCTCGAAGCGAGCCCCGTCCTGCCAGACGCGATAGGTCGAGGGGTCGAACTCCACGGCAGCCCAACGGCGCGCCGCGTCTGGCGTCTGTCCGGACGCCACGTGCTCCCATGCCAGGCCCGTCCGCTGCGCGGGGCCGTGGTCGAGGAGGAAGCGTGCGGAGCGCCGTCCCAACTCGGCGAGTGCCGGCAGCTCGCCCGCCGCCATCAGTCGCTCGGCATGGGTCACCTCGAGGCCGTCGAGCCCGATCACCACGACGCGCTGCCCTCTGGCGTGCCCCTTCTCCACGAGCGTCAGTCTAGCGCACCGTGGACGCCCCGCGAAGCCGGCGCGACCGTGTCCTAGCCCCTCCGTCATGGACGTCTCCGTCATCCTCTGCACCTACAATCGCGCGCGCTCCCTCGGGGTCACACTGCGGGCCCTCGACGAGCAGGTGGTGCCCACCGGGCTCAAGTGGGAGCTGCTGATCATCGACAACAAATCACCCGACGGGACGCGGGCCGTGGTGGAGGCCTTCGCAGCTTCCGCGCGCATCGACGTGCGCTATTTCTTCGAGGCGCGCCAGGGCCTGAGCCACGCGCGCAATGCCGGCATCGCGCGGGCCGGGGGCGCCATCATCGCCTTCACGGACGACGACGTGAGCCCGGCCCCGGACTGGGTGGCAAACGTGACGGCCGCGATGCGCGGGACCGACGCGGACATCGTAAGCGGGCGCATCCTGCCCCAGTGGGAGCATCCTCCACCACCGTGGCTGGTCGGTCGGCCTTTCCTGCACGGCGCCTACGCGATCATGGAGCATGCAGAGCCAGGAGAGGTAGTGGCCTTCCGGAGACTGCCCCGGGTGTGGGGCGCCAACATGGCGTTTCGCCGCGGTGTCTTCGCCACCGCGGGGCTCTTCGACGCAGATCGGGGCGTCAGGGGCGGGAAGCTCTATGGCGGCGAGGAGTGGGAACTGGTGAAGCGCGCGCTGGCCAGCGGCCGGCGCGCCTTCTACGATCCGCGCATCGTGGTCTGGCACCGCATCGCCGCCCACCGGATGCGGCGGCGGTATGTGTCTCGTCACTACTTCGAGCGGGCCGAGGGCGAGGCGCTGGCCCAGGCGCTCCCCGCGGGGCGTCAGCTCCTGGGCGCCCCGCTCTTCATGTACGGTCAGGCGGCGGCGCGGATCGGCGGGTGGTTGTGGGCGGTGACGCGGGGCCGGCCGGACTCGCTCGATCGATGGCTGGCGAGTTGCGAGGTGATGGGAGGCCTCTGGGGGGGATGGAAGCGGCGCGCGCGCCGGGAGCGCCGGTGATCAGCTCTCAGGCCGCCACGCACGCCGCACGGGGCGCATCTCCGGCGTGAGCGGATGCTCCCAGCGCGTGTGCTGCACGCGCTCCAGCCACAGCTCGAAGATGATCTCCGATGGATTCCACATGTGCCGCGCGCTCCGGAACACGGCGTCACGCTCCGCGGGGCCCGCGACGAGCACGGCGCGCCCAGCCACGTAGAACTCGTCGCTGCCCGCCTTGGGCTGGGGGAAGGTCTGGAGCGCGTAGCGGCCGTCGCGCTCGAGATCGCCTCGCTTCGGGGAGTCGGGCGTGATCAGGACGTGCAGCCGCTCCGCGGTGAGCACGGGGCACACGGGGTGGAGGCGCGGCGCGCCGTCCTGCCGGACCGTGGCGAGGAACGCGAGCCCCACCCCACCGAACTGCTGCAGCAGCGACCGGCCGGTCTCGGCGAGATCGGGCGCGTCGGCGGCGAGCGTGGCCCAGCGACAGAGCCGCCCGCCCGACTGGATGCGTGTGGAGTGGATGGTCACCGCCGCCCTCGTCCGCCCGATACTGCGGCGGCGAGGGCGGCGGCGTCAAGCGCTCTAGAAGCCGTGGAGATCGCTCACCGCCACCTTGGGCTCGCGGCCGAGGATGCGCGCAAGGGTGCGCGTAATCGTGTCGCGATCGTTGTCGAAGCAGCCATGGGCGGCGGGAATACTCTCCCGTCCGTCCGACACGGACGGCGCCGACAGCTCGCGCGGTCGGGCGCCGGGGCCCCAGAAGGCGAGCCACTTGTCTACCTCGCCTGCGAGCTCGGGGCCGCCCAGCGCGTCGGCGGTCTTGGGGTCGCCCGGCTTGCGGCTCCAGATCGACGCCAGACCGAGTATCGGCGTCTTGTGGTGATCCTCGAGCGCCCGCGACACGAGGTACAGGAGCGACTTGCCGTAGGGCCCAACGGAGTCGCTGAGCTCCCGCGGGTCGCTCAGGATGTCGAAGGACAGCGCCTGGCGGCCGAGCACGCCGGCCTCGATGGCCGGGCGGTAGTGGTCCAGGGCGAAGCGCACCGTGCACGCGGGCGCGTAGAGCGAGCAGGTCTGTGCGGTGAGCGATTGGGCCCCCAGTTGATCGAGGAGATGGCCCAGGATGATCGACCCGGCGGAGTGGCCGATCAGGTGCAGGCGCAGGTCCGAGTCCTTCGGAAGCAGGGTCCGGAGATGTTGGGAGGCGAGTCCCAGGGTGGGCCTGGGCTCGTGGGCGGCCGCGTAGGCGTTCTGCTTCATCTGACTCCACACCGCGCGCACGAGCATCTCCTGGCACGCGACCTCGATGGCGCGATCGCGCGCCTCTTTCGCCTGGTCCTTGATGGACTTCCAGAGATCGCTCCAGATGCCCCGGGACGGCACGCCGCGGATCTCGTCACCGACGATCCCCGCGAGGCTCTCGAGGAAGCCCGTACGCCAGACGAAGAAGATGGGATAGATGCCGTTGGCCTCGAAGTAGGGGCCCAGCAGCCGGACGCGATCGAGCGCGCCGTCCTCCGAGTTGAGCCCGCCGTGCGCGTAGATCGCCACGTGCTTTGCCTTCTGCGCGCCGAGCCAGGCGCGCGGCTCGTCGAGCATCACCTGACGGAGGGCGTCGAGCCCGTTGGCGGCGGTGAGGCTCCGGTTCAGCACCACGCCGTTGTTGCCCATCACGATGGCGTGGGCATAGGCCTGCTCCGTGGTCCAGGCGGGGACGTCGCGCGGCATCGTGGGCATCCGCGTCGCGCGGGCCTTGAGCGGCACGCGATCGAGCCCCTGGCTCACGCCCTTCTCGAGGGCAACCGGCACGTGATAGCGCGGCGCCGCGGCGCCCTCCATCGGGGCGCCCATGACCGCGACCCAGGCGTCGGTACCGCGCTGCACCCAGTCGGTGAAGGGGAGGATGGCGAAGCCCTGCACGCCCCACCCCGGGCCCCACGAGTTCTGCACGACGAAACCCTCGCGCGTGTAGCCCACGAGGGCGAAGGCGTGGCCGCCGACGTTTCCGCCGTTCTCCGGCGTCTCGATGACGGGGAGGCCGATCGGCGCCATGCGACCCACCGGCTGCAGGAACCAACCCTTGTGCACGGAGGCGGAGGCATAGATCGCGCCCACCTCCACCAGCGCCGCCTGCATGTCGGTGATCGAGTCCTTGTCGATGCGGTAGTACGCGCCGAGGGGACGCTTCGCCGCGTCGGCGTCCCAGCCCGACTGGGGGCGCACGAACGCCACGCTGCCCTGCCCGTCGCGGTAGGGCCAGAGGGTTTCGGCGCACACGCCATGTCGCTGCCACCCTTTCATGGCGCCGCGGCAGCTCGAGCCCTCGTAGTCCTCGCCCGGCCACTCGTCGTAGAAGCGGGCGAGGTGATAGAACATGCGCTCGCTCACCTTCTCCGGCGCCTTCTCGCCGGCGTCCACCGCCAGCTTCCAGCGGAGGTAATTCACGACCCCGGCAAGGCCGAAGCCCGTGCAGGCGCCCTCGCTGCCCTGGTCGAGGATCATCTGGTCTTGCTGATAGCGCGCCAGGTATCGGGCGATGTCGACGGGCGGCGGGTACTGGAGCGGCAGCGAGTGAAGCCGCGGCTGATACGGGCGATCGCGCAGGTCGACGCGGTCGGGGCGCGCGTCGAGCGTCCGGTTGGCGAAGGTCGTGGTGGGCATCGCGTACCTCCTTGCCGGGCGGGTCCGGGTTGACGAGGGCATTCCTCGCGCTCACGACACAGCAAGAGCGGGACCAGCGGTTGGGCGCCCGCGGCGGCGCCGCGATTTCAGCGGCTTCCCGATGTTGCCGCCATCCGGTCGCGTGCGGCGGGCCGGGCAGTCCATCGGGCGTGGCCACGGCGACCGGGCCGAATGCCCTCGCCTCGTCGCCGCGCGCGCTGACGCGTATTTGGGGTATATAGGTGAGGGCGCGCTCGCCCGAGGAGGACGGCAGCGGTGATGGACTTCGACAAGTACGACGGTCTCGGCCTGGCCGAGCTGATCCGGCGGCGAGACGCTACCCCCGCGGAGGTCCTGGAGGCGGCCATCGCGCGGATCGAGGCACGCAATCCCGCGTTGAACGCGATCGTGACGCGCCTCGACGATGAGGCGCGCGCCGCGGTGAAGGCGGGCCTGCCCGCCGGGCCCTTCACCGGTGTGCCCTACGCCCTCAAGGATCTGGGGGCGCTCTACACGGGCGCGGTGACGAGTTACGGGAGCCGACTCTTCGCCGACAATCGCGCCGATCACGACTCCGAGCTGACGCTCCGGCTCAAGCGCGCGGGGCTGGTGATCCTCGGCAAGACCAATACGCCGGAGATGGGCCTGGCGCCGTCCACCGAGCCGCGGCTCTTCGGGCCGACGCGCAATCCGTGGAATCGCGAGGTCAGCGCGGGCGGGTCCAGCGGCGGCGCAGCCGCCGCGGTGGCCGGGGGCATGCTGCCGATGGCGCATGCGACCGACGGGGGCGGGTCCATCCGGATTCCCGCCTCCGCCTGCGGACTCTTCGGGCTCAAGCCCACGCGCGCGCGCAACCCAATGGGCCCCGACGCCGGCGAGGGCTGGGGCGGCGCCTCGGTAGGCCATGCGGTCACGCGGAGCGTGCGGGACAGCGCGGCGCTGCTCGACGCCACGTCGGGCCCCGACGTGGGGGACCCGTACTGGGCTCCGCCGCCGCCCGGCCCGTTCCTCGCCGAGGTCGGCCGGGCGCCGGGCCGGCTCCGCGTCGCGCTCACCGTCAAGCCCTGGGTCGAGGTGCCGGTGGACGGGGAATGCGCAGAGGCGGCGCGCGAGGCGGGGCGGCTCTGCGCGAGCCTCGGGCATCACGTGGAGGAGGCGCGGCCCGAGATCGACGCCTCGGCGCTGGGCCAGGCCACGCGCACCATCATCGGCGCCAACGTGCGCGCCCAGCTCGAGGCGCGGGCCGCCGCGCTCGGCCGGCCGCTTACCGACGCGGACGTGGAGCGCGTCACCTGGGCCAGGGCGGAGGACGGGCGGAAGGCCACGGCGGCGGATTACGCGCGGGCCATCGGCGTGGTGCACCGGACGGGGCGCGCGGTGGCGCGCTTCTTCCTCGACCACGACATCCTGCTCTCGCCGACGATGTGCCAGCCACCGCATCCGCTCGGCGTGCTCGACATGAGCAGCACCAACGACAAGGCGTACCTCGACGCCGTGTTCGCCAGCATCGGCTTCACCTCGCTCTTCAATTCATCTGGCAATCCCGCGATGTCGGTACCGCTTGGTTGGTCGCGTCGCGGGCTGCCGCTGGGCGTGCAGTTCGTCGCGCCCTTCGGCGCGGAGGGGCTGCTGTTTCGCCTGGCCGGTCAGCTCGAGTCCGCCGCGCCGTGGGCGGATCGCCGGCCCGCGCTCCCGTCCTAGCGGGGGAGAGGGGCGTTGGGCCCGTGGACGCGCGCATCCGGAGCCTGCTCTATCGCGAGCCCCGTCTCTACGACCTCGCATTCCCCGACGATGAGGAGCGCGAGGTGGCGATGTGCCGCGCGGCATGGACGCGGTTCGGCCCGCCCGCGCCGCGCGCGGCGCTCGATCTCGGCTGCGGCACCGCGCGGAACCTCGAGCGCCTCGCGCGCACCATTCCCGAGTGCTGGGGGGTGGACTTCCTGGAGTCGAACATCGCCTACGCGCGAGCGGTGCGGCCCGGGCTCAATCTGCGCGTTGGAGACATGCGGACGATCCGCCTGGGACGCACCTTCGACGTGATCACCTGCTTCGGCAACGCCCTGTCCTATGCGCTGACCGACGGAGACCTCGCGCAGGTGGCCGCGACCTTCGCCGCGCACGCCCACGCGGGCACGCTCCTCATGGTCGACGCGCTGAACGCGCGCGCCTATCTGGAGGGCGTGGGCGTGGCCGAGCGGGTCGAAGGGACCCTCGCCACGCCGGAATTCACCGCGACGTCCGTGTCCACCCACACCGTGGACCGCGCGCGGCGCCGGCTCACGCGCACCCGCGTGTGGCGCATCGCCGGCCGGCCCGACGTGGAGGATTACGCGGAGTACCGCCTGCTCGGGCCCGACGAGCTGCGCGCCCTCGTCACCGCGGCCGGCTTCGAGGTGCGCGCGCTCCACGACAACCGCGAGTTCGTCGACTCGGACCTCCGCGGCGCACCGTCGGCCACCCCGGACGTGGGCGGCATGCGCGGCCGCAAGCTCTTTCTCTTCGCCTCAGCCGCGCGCGGCTGACGGGCCTGTCCCCGCGGCGCGAGAGCGTCAGCCGGTGTTGCGAAGCCCGGCCGAGATGCCGTTGATCGTGAGCACGATGATCTCGCGCAGCTCTCCGGCCTCGCGGCCGTCACGGTCCGGCAGGGCGCGCAGCCGCCGGAGCATCTCGACCTGGAGGTAGTTCAGGGGGTCCACGTACGGATTGCGGAGCTGCACGGAGCGCTGGATCACCGGATCGTCCTCCATGAGCGCGCGCCGGCCGGTCGCGCCCAGCAGCGCATCGCGCGCGCGGGCGTGCTCCGACGTGATCCGCGCGAACACGGCGTCGGCGAGCGCGCGATCGGGCACCAGGCTCGAGTAGAGCGCGGCGATCCCCATGTCCGCCTTGAGCAGCGACATCTCGGCGTTGTCGAGGAGAGCCTGGAAGAACGGCCACACCTCGTACATCTCGCGCAGACGGCCCCGCTCGACACGCGCCAGGGCGGCGCCAAGGCCGTACCAGCCCGGCAGATTGAAGCGGCTCTGCATCCACGAGAACACCCAGGGAATCGCGCGCACGGCGCCGCGGCTCAGCGTGCCCCCGCGCCGCGCGGTGGGACGGGAGCCTATGCGCAGCCGGCTGATCTCGTCGATGGGCGTCGCTGCCTGCCAGTACTCGAGAAAGCCCGGCGTCCCGTCGACCAGGGTGAGGTACTCCGCGCGCGCCGCCTCCGCCATCGCGCTCATGGTGCCCCGCCACGGCTCCGCGACATCGCCGCGCGGGGCCTCCACCGAGGCCAGCAGCACCGCGCTCACGATCTGCTCGAGGTGCCGGTGGGCGAGGGCGGGATCGGTGTAGCGCGACGCGATGGTCTCGCCCTGCTCGGTCAGCCGGAACCGCCCGCGCACGGTGCCGGGGGGCTGGGCGCGGATCGCGCGGCCCGCGGGGCCGCCGCCGCGCGCCACGGTGCCCCCGCGGCCGTGGAAGAGAGTGGGCCGCACGCCGTGCTCGGCGCAGACCCGCGCGATCGCCTCCTGGGCGCGGTAGAGGGCCCAGTTGGCGGCGAGGTAGCCGCCGTCCTTGTTGCTGTCGGAGTAGCCGATCATCACCATCTGCTCATCGCCACCGCCGGCGAGATGCGTCCGATAGACGGGCAGCCGGAACAGCGACTCGAGGATGCGCGGCGCGGCGTCCAGATCGTCGAGGGTCTCGAAGAGCGGCACGATGGCCAGCCCCGCGTCGCCGCCCGACCAGCGGGCGAGGAGCAGCACCGTGAGCACGTCGGCGGGCCCGCGCGTCATCGAGATCACGAACGGCCCGAGCGAGGCGTCGCCGTAGACGTCGCGGGCCCGCGCGAGCAGACGGAAGAGCCGCCATGTCTCCGCCGCGGGCTCCTCGCGCGCGGCCGCGGCGATCTCCGCGGGCTTGGGCCCCGGCTCCGCCAGGAGCGCCTGCACGCGCCGCCCGCGCTCCCGCTCGCTTGCCTCCGCGAAGCCGGGCGCGTGCCCGAGCCCGGCGAGGAGCGCGCCCAGGGCCGCGGCGAGGCGTCCGGAGTCCTCTCGAATATCGAGGCGCGCTCCGTGCAGGCCGAAGGTCGCGAGCTGCGCACGCAGCGGCCCGAGCGTGTCGTCCGCAAGCTCGGGCGGGACGGCGCGCGCGACCTCGGTGACGACGCGCTCGATCTCACCGGCGTCGGCGAGGGCGCGGTGCGGCGCATCGTCGAGCAGCCGCGCCATCATGTCCTCTCCCGACGCGACCTCGAGGTCGGCGGCGAGCAGGGAGAGGGCCAGGCGATGCGGCTCGTCAGCGTAGCGCGTCTCGAGGGAGGCGACGCGTGCGGGAAGGGGACGCCGCGCGTCGAGCCAGGAGGCCAGGGCGGGCGACGGCGGGCAGCGGCGGCCGCTCACACTGAGCCGCCGCGCCGCCTCGCGGAGGGCGCGACGATGGCGCGCCACCGCGAGGCCCCGGTGCAGGCGGAGGGTCTCGGCGGTGACCGCGGCCACCACGGAAGGGTTCCCGTCGCGGTCGCCGCCGATCCACGACGCGAGCGTGAGCCAGCGCGGGGTGGGTGTGAGGCCGGGATAGTGCGTGCGAAGCGCGGCGGTCAGATCGGCGGTGAGCCGGGGCAGCGCGTCCCAGAAGATCGCGTCCACGAAGTAGAGGCCGGTGCGCACCTCGTCGGTGACCGCGGGTTTGGTGGTGCGCGAGCGGTCGGTGAGCCAGAGGGCGGTGATCTCGGCGCGCAGCGACGCCATGTGCGCCCGCCGCTCCGCGGGCAGGAGATCGGGGTCGTTGAGGCGGGCCAGGAGCTCCGCCACGCGCTTGAGCTTGGACAGAATGGTGCGCCGCTTGGCCTCGGTCGGATGCGCGGTGAGGACGAGCTCGACGTGGAGGTCCGCGACGAGCGCGGCCATGGCGGCATCGGTGACGCCCTGGGTCTTCAGGCGAGCGACCGCTGCGCCGACCGACTCCGCGATGGGCGCGGGGTCCTGGGCGCGCTCCCGCGCCCGCAGGGCGCGGACGCGGTGCGCCTCCTCGGCAAGATTGACGAGGTCGAAGTAGACCGCGAACGCCGAGGCGGTGGCGCGTGCGGCGTCCAGCGGGAGCGCGGCCACCGCGGCGGCCAGGCGCCCCGCCGCCTCGGGGTCGCCCGCGCGCCGCGCCTTGGCGAGAGCGCGCACGGACTCCTCAGTCTCGAAGAGGGCGAGGGATTCCTGAGCGCGCAGCACCGCGCCGAGGGTGTCACCGAGGAGATTGATGGTGGCCGGCAGATCCACGTTCCGCAGTCCCTCCTGCAGGGCCCGCCGCGCTGCAGGGCGCTCGCGCGCGTCGCTCGAGGAGAGTTAGCGGCCGGGCCGACGGGAAGTCAAGAGCGTCCTGCCGCCTGCTGGGGATCCAACCAGTCGCGGAGCCCGTCCGCCACCATGTTGAAGCCGAGCACCGCCGCCATGATGGCGAGGCCTGGGAACACCACCATCCACGGCGCCTGCACCATGAAGCCGCGCCCGTCCGCGAGCATGAGCCCCAGCGACGGCGTGGGCGGGCGCACCCCCACGCCGAGGAAGGACAGCGAGGCCTCGACGAGGATGGCGATGGCCATGAGAACGGAGGCCTGCACCAGCACCGGGGTGGCCGCATTGGGCAGGATGTGGCGAAGGACCACGCGGGGCACCGGCGCGCCCAGCGCCCGGGCGCCGTCGACATAGATCTCGACCTTGGCGGCGAGCACGGCCGCGCGCACCACCCGCGCCACGATGGGCGTGTACACCACCGCGAGCGAGGCGGCCACGAGGAGAACGCCGGTCCCGAAGACGGCCATGAGGGCGATGGCGAGAAGAATGGCGGGGAAGGACATGAGGACGTCGAGCGGCCGCATGATGAGCTGGTCGAGCCCGCCCTCTGCGTACCCCGCGATCAAGCCCAGGGGCACCCCCACCGCCAGCGCCAGCAGCACCGAGGCCACTGCGACGCCGAGCGAGACCCGGTAGGCGTGGGCCACGCGGCTCAGGATGCTCCGACCCAGATCGTCCATGCCGAAGGGCTGGGCGAGCGTGGGTGGCCGGAGCGCGTGGTCCTTGGCGATCTCGGTGGGGCTGCCCGGCACGATCCACGGCGCGAGCAGGGCGACGAGGGCGAGGGCGCCGATCACGAGCGCGCCGGCCAGCGTGACGCCCCGATGCCGCGAGGGGAACAGGCGGGCCAGGGTGCCGGACGTCATCGCCGGCGCACCCGCGGGTCGATCCAGCCGTAGAGCACGTCGGTGATCAGGTTCACCAGCATGAAGAGCGCGCCGATGACCAGCACCGTGCTCTGGACCACGGGGTAGTTCCGCTCCAGCACCGCGTCCAGCGTCATGCGTCCCACGCCGGGCAGCGTGAAGATCATCTCCACCACGATGGCGCCGCCCAGCATGTATCCGACCTGGAGACCCAGCACCGTCACGATGGGAATGGCCGCGTTCGGGAGCACGTGGCGGAAGAGAATGGCGCGTTCGCCGAGGCCCTTGGCGCGGGCGTACTGCACGAAGCCGCGATGCACGGTGTCGAGCACGGCGGCGCGCGTGAGCCGGCCCAGGACGGCGGCGCGGGACACCGCCAGCGTGATGGCGGGCAAGGCGAAGTGGAGAAGGTTCTCCAGCGGGCTCTCGGTGAACGGCACCCAGCCGCCGGAGGGCAGGAGCCCCGCCCCCAGCGAGAGGCCGAGGATCAGCATGATGCCGAGCCAGAAGTCGGGGATGGACACGCCCACGAGCCCCACCGCGAGGGCGGCGCGATCGGCGGCGGTGCCGCGTCGCCCGCCCGCGAACAGGCCCAGCGGCACGCCGATGAGCGCGGTGCAGGCGGCGGCGAGCAGGGTGAGCTCGAGCGTGACGGGGAGGCGGTCGAGGATCATGCGGCCGATGGGCTCGTTCTGGCGAAAGTCCAGGCCGAAGTCGCCGCGCGCGACGCCGGCGAGCCACCGGAGATACTGCTGCGCCACCGGCTCGTCGAGGTGAAAGGCCTCGCGCAGCGCGCGGACGCCCTCGGGTGTCGCCTTGAAGCCCAGCACCACCGTCGCGGGATCGCCGGGCACCACCCGCATGAGCGCGAAGATCAGCACGCTCATCCCCAGCAAGAGCGGCACGGTGAGGGCCACCCGCCGTGCCGCGTAGACGAGCATGCGCGGAAGCTACGCCAGCCAGGCGTCCTCGAAGCGCAACTCGAGCGAGGACAGCGGCACCGAGCCCTGGACGTTGGGCTTGGTCCAGTAGCGCTGGATCTCGTTGCTGAAGATCAGCAGCGAGCCCTCCTCCTGGAAGTAGCGGACCAGCTCGGGGTACATGCGCTTACGCGCCGCCGGGCTCGGGGTGGTGCGGAAGGCGTCGAGGCGCTTGTCCGCCTCCTCCGACTTGAAGCCGGTGAAGTTCCAGCCCGAGGAGGAATGCTGCATCGGGTAGTAGAACATGTCTGGGTCCACGGTGACGCTCCACCACGCCCCCGCGATGTCGTACTTCTTGCCCACCAGCTCCTCGAAGTACTGGCCGGATTCGAGCGGCCGCACCTCGAGCGTGATGCCCACCTTCTTCAGCTGCTCGCGGAGGATCTCGCCGGTCTTCACGAGCACCGGCACCTGCGACTTCACGAGGTATGTGAGGGTGAGCCCGCCGCCCTTGCCCGCGTCGGCGAGGAGCTGCTTGGCCTTGGCGAGGTCGGGGCCGCCCTTGTGGATGTTGACGCCGGTCGCCCACGGGCTCGGCTCCGGCGTGGGCTCCGCGGTGACGACGTGCGAGTCGTAGTACACGAGCTTCACGATCTCCGAGCGGTCGAGCGCCCAGGCGATGCCCTGGCGCAGCCGCTTGTCGTTGAGCGGAGGGCGGCTCGCGTTGAGCATGAGATAGAAGGGGAAGTACGGCCGGCTCGGAGAGGACTTCATGTCGCGCCCGCGCTCGAGCTCCGGGATGCGCTGGGGTGGTACCGTCTGGATCCAGTTGTAGCGCCCGGTCTGCAGCCCGGTCAGGCGGACGGTGTCGTCCGCGGGCGCGTAGAAGGTCACGCGGTCGAGGTACGGCTTGCCGGGGCGGAAGTACTTGTCCCAGCGCTCGAGGGTGACGTGGTCGTCCTTCACCCACTCGACGAACTTGAAGGGGCCAGTGCCGACGGGGAACAGCTTGGGGTCCTTCTCGCCGAGGGCCTTCTCGTTGACGATCTCGGTCGCCTGCGACAGCACCGCGAGGAAGGGCCCGTAGGGGCGGCTGAGGTTGAAGCGCACCTGGTGGGCGCCGAGCGCCTCCACGCCCTCCACCGGCGAGAAGAACACGCGCATCGGCAGCTTGTTCTTGGCGTCGAGGAGCCGGGTGAAGGTGAAGACGACGTCCTTCGCGGAGAAGGGCTCGCCGTTGTGGAAGGTGGCGTTGTCGACCAAGTCGAAGACCCAGGCTTTTTCGCCGTCTTGCTTCCAGGATTTCGCGAGGCCCGGGACGAAATTGCCCGCCTCGTCCACGTAGACGAGCTTGTTGTAGACGTTCTGGTAGATCTGGAGCGACGAGTAGAGCTGGGCGTAGCCCGGGTCCATGTTGACCGGCTTGTCCACGGTGGCCACGCGCAGGGTGCCGCCGCGCTTCGGCGTGCCGCCCTGGGCCCACGCCGCCCGTCGCACGCCCGGGCCGACGAGGGACCCGAGGGTCGCCGCCGCCGCCGCGCCACCCGCGCCCTCGAGCCACTGCCGCCGTGTGGTGCCCTGTCGATCGCTCATGGTCAAGTCTCCTGTGTCACGCCGTCCTTCATGACGAGGCGGACGTTCCGGAGGGCCTCGATGTGCTCCAGGGGATTGCCGTCGATCGCGATGAGGTCCGCGCGCTTCCCGGGGATCAGCGTGCCCACCTCGGCGTCCACCCGGCAGGCCTCGGCGCCGCCGCGCGTGCCCGCGATGAGCGCGTCACGCGTGGAGCAGCCGAGCCGCACCAGGGTGGCCAGCTCGAAGGGCATGAGGCCGTGCATGCTGTCGGTCCCGGCGGCGATGCGGATGCCGGTGGCGAGATGGCGCGGGAAGTTGTCGGCCACGACCTGACGCGCCCAGCGCACCTTGTCCATGATGGCGCGGTTCCGCCCATCGCCCTGCTCGATCCCGGTGGGATGCATGAAGATCGAGAACGTGCAGACGAGCCACACCCCGCGCTCGTTCATGAGCCGCACATCATCGTCGGTCGCGAGCACGCCGTGCTCGATGGTGGCCACACCTTCCTCGACGGCGAGGCGCAGGCCGAGACCCCCGTGAGCATGCGCCGCCGCGTACTTGCCCACCCGGCGGGCCTCTTCGACGGCGGCGCGGATCTCCTCTCGAGAATAGACGGCGTTTTCCAGCGCGGTGCCCGCCGAGCTCACGCCGCCGGTGGCGAAGAGCTTCACGTGGTCGGCCCCGCGCTGGAAGTTCTCCCGCACGCCGCGGCGAATCTCGTCCACCCCGTCGAAGGCCGAGTGGGCGCGGCCGTGGCCGTTGCTCGCGGTGATGCCGCGCGTCGCGCAGAGCAGGCGCGGCCCCAGAATCACGCCGGCCTCGATGGCGTCGCGCACCTGCACGTCGAGGAAGTTTTCCTCGGCCATGACTCGCATGGTCGTGGTGCCGGCGGCGAGATCGCGCCGGAGATTGGCGCTCGCGCGGAGGGCCTGGGGCACCGGAGGCTGGCGGAGCTGGCCGATCTGGTCGCCGTCCCCGGGCACGATGGAGATATGGCTGTGGGCGTCCACCAGGCCGGGCATCACGAAGCGATCGCCCAGGTCCACGGTGTCCGCCCCGGCGGGCAGGGGCGTGGAGGCGGCGGGGCCGACCGCGGCGATGCGCCCCCCCTCCACGATCACCACGGCGTCGCGCACCGGGGCGGCCCCGGTGCCATCGAACAGCGTGCCGCAACGGAGGGCGCGCACCGCCATGTCCTACTCGCGCGCGCCGTAGTCGCGCCGCGCCGCCTCGGCCGAGACATAGCCCTCTCGCACGTCGCGGCGCACCGCCTCCGGATCGCGCGAGGCGGGCGGGCCGTAGCCGCCGCCGCCCCCCGTCATGATGCGCACGCGCTCGCCGGCGCCGATGGGGTGCTGGGTCGCCTTGCGCACCTGGCGCACCGCGCCGTCGGGCGCCGTGATCTCGACGCCGTTGACCGCGCCGTCGCGGCCGCCGGCGAGGCCCCACGGCGGCGTCACCTTGCGCTCGAGGCTGAAGGTGATGAAGGCCGGCGCGAGGAACTCGTACTCGCGCTCGATGCCGAGGCCGCCGCGGTAGCGGCCGGCACCGCCCGAGTCCTGGCGCAGCCCGTAGCGGAGGATGCGGATGGCGCCGTTGCGCGACTCCACGACCTCCACGGGATTGTTGCGGGCGGTGGAGCCCGCGAAGATGATCATGCCGGACTCGCCGTCGTGTGCGGGGCGCCCGCCGGTGCCGCCCGCGTTGAGATCGCCCTGGATGAAGAGCCGACCCGTCTCCGGGTGCGTGCCGAAGGCGATCGTGGGCATCTGGTCGCCGTAGGAGCCGGCGGGGATGCGCTCTGGCATGGCCGGGGCGAGCGCGCGCAGGCCCAGATCGATGAGGAGATTGATCGGCACGTAGTAGCGCGCGGTGGGCGCGGGCTCCTCGGCGGCGAGAACCGACCGCCTTGGGATCTTCACCGCGAGGGGGCGGAAGCACCCCTCGTCCACCGGCGTGAGCGGGGTGGTCAGGCATTTGATGAGGAGGCGGCAGGCGCTGATCGTGATGGCGTCGCCGCAATTGAATGGCCCCGCCACCTGGGGGCTCGACCCCTCGAAGTCCACCGTCATGCCGCGCTCGTCGACGGTGATCGCCATCGCCACCCGCACCGGCTGGTCGAGGGTGATGCCGTCGTTGTCGAAGTGCGCGACCGCCTGATACGTGCCGGCGGGGACCTTCGCCAGCTCGGCGCGGGTGCGTCGCTCCGACTGCTCCATGTAGACGCGCGTGGACTCGAGCACGGTGTCGCGGCCGTACTTGGCCAGGATCTCCTTGAAGTAGGCCTCGCCGGCGCGGCAGACCGCGATCATGGCCTGGACGTCCTTGAGCGTGCCGCTCTCCGTGCGGATGTTGGCGCGGATGAGCCGCATCACCTCGTCGTTCATCTGGCCGCGATCGAACAACCGGACGGATTGAAAACGCAGCCCTTCCTGCCGGAACTCGCGCGAGCCCACCTGCATGCTGCTGGGCACCGGGCCGCCCACGTCGCTCCAGTGCGCCTTCACGGAGACGAAGCCGGTGAGCTGGCCCTCCCAGAACACGGGCGCGTACATGGCCACGTCGTTCAGGTGATTGCCGTTGCCGGCATAGGGATCGTTGTGGATGAAGACGTCGCCCTCGCGGAAGGCCCCGATTCCCCGGTCGCGGATCGTCGCCTCGATGGGGAAGCCCAGGTGCCCCTGGAACACCGGAAGGCCGATGCCCTGGGCGATCATCTGCACGTCGGGATCGAAGATCGCGCAGCCGAAGTCGAGGCTCTCGCTGATGATGTGGCTGTAGGCGGTCTTGATCATGGTGATCCGCATGCGCTCGGCCGCGGCATTGAGCGCGGCCCGCACCACCTCCACGGTCACGGCATCGAGCGGCTGATTGCCCATCGACTAGACTCCTTTCGCCACGGCGATCACGAGACAGGCGTTTCCTTCCACGCGGAGCTCGTCGCGCGGCTCGATCAGCGTGGTCGTGCCGGCTTCCTCGACGGCGGCGGGGCCCGCGAGGGTGTCACCGGCCCGGAGGCGCTCCCGCGCGACCACACGATACTCGAGGAGATCTCGAGTGAGCGTGGAGTAGATCTTCCGCGTCTCGACGGCGGGCGCGCGTCCGTCGCCCGGCGCGAGCGCGGGCAGGCGCGGCCGCTCCAGCGGGTACACCACGGCGAGGCGCAGGTTCAGGAGCTGCACCTCCACCTCCGGGGCGGCGTAGCCGTAGGCGCGCCGGTGCGCCTCGTCGAATCGCGCCCGCAGGGTGGACCACTCCGCCAGCGTCGCCACGTCCACCGTCACGGTGTGCTCCTGCCCGAGATAGCGGAGATCGGCGGCGCGATGCCGCGTGGACGCTCCCACCGCGGGCAGGATGGAGGTGATCTCCCGCTCCATCTCGGCGTATCGCGCCTCCGCCCAAGCAGCATCCGTGCCCTCGAGCGGCTCGAGCACGGTGCGGACCAGGTCGTGGCGGAGGTCGGTGGCGAGCATGCCCCACGCCGAGAACGTGGAGGGCGACGGAGGGACGATCACGCGCGGGATGCCCAGCTCGCGGGCGATGGCCACCGCGTGCAGGGGACCGCCCCCGCCGTAGGCGACCAGGGTGTAGTCGCGAGGGTCGAGGCCGCGCTCGGTGATAATGCTGCGCACCGCGAGGGCCATCTTCACGTCGGCGAGGCGCACCACGCCGGCTGCCGCGCTGTGCCGCGCGAGGCCGAGCGGCAGGGCGAGGCGGTCGTCGATGGCGCGATTGGCGGCGGCGAGGTCGAGCGGCATGGTGCCGCCCAGGAACCGGTCGGGGGCGATGCGGCCCAGCGCCAGGTTGGCGTCGGTGACGGTGGGCTCGATGCCGCCGCGTCCATACGAAACCGGGCCAGGATCGGCGCCCGCGCTCTGCGGCCCCAGGGTCAGCGCGCCGCCTGCGTCGATCCACGCGATGGTGCCGCCGCCCGCGCTCACCTCGTTGATGTCGATGACGGGAATCCGCAGCGGGTGGCCGTCCACGTGGTATTCGTCCGTGGTCTGCACCAGCCCGCGCTCCACGATGGCGCACTTCGCGGTGGTCCCGCCCATGTCGAACGAGATGAGGCGATCGGCGCCCAGCGCCTGCGCGAGGCTCGCGCAGCCGATGGCGCCCGCGGCCGGACCCGACTCGATCGTGTGCACGGGCTTGGAGGACGCCGCGGCCAGGGAGCAGGCGCCGCCGTTGGACTGGGTGATGAGGAGCTGCCCGCCGAAGCCCCGGCCTCGGAGCCCGTCCTCGAAGGCGCCGAGGTAGCGGTCCATGGTGGGCCGGATGTAGGCGTTGACCACGGTGGTGCTCGTCCGCTCGTACTCGCGCCACTCCTGGGTGATCCGGTGCGACACCGAGACCGAGGCGCCCGGCATCACCTCCGCGATCAGCTCGGCGGCGCGCCGCTCGTGCGCCGGGTTGCGGAACGAGAAGAGCAGGCACACCGCCACCGACTCGACGCCGTCGGCGGCGAGCCGGCGGGCCGCGTCGCGTAGGGCGTCCTCGTCCAGCGGCACCAGCACGTCACCATGAGACGTCAGCCGCTCTTTCACCTCGAGACAGCGCCCGCGCGGCACCAGGGGCGTGGGGCGCTGGTAGAGGACGTCGTACATGCGGAGGAAGTTGCCGCGGCCGATCTCCAGCACGTCCCGGAAGCCCGCGGTGGTGATGAGCCCCGTGCGCGCGCCCTTGCGCTCGAGCAGCGCGTTGATGCCGATGGTCGTGCCGTGGATCGCCAGCCGGCAGTCGGCCAGCCGGGCGCCGACCTGATCCACGCAGCGGAGGATGCCCTCGAGAAGATCGTGAGGGGTAGAGAGAGCCTTGGTGTCCACCATGGCGCCGGTCGCCTCGTCGAGCGCGACCAGGTCGGTGAAGGTGCCCCCGATGTCGATGCCGATCCGGAGTGCCACTTTGCGCGAAGTATAGGGGTCGCGCAAAGGGCCCGCAAGGGTCGCGGCCGAGGGGCCGCGGGCTCAGAAGTCCCAGCCCACCCCGAGGAGGAAGCGCGTGTCGGACTTCTCGCGTCCGCGGGCGGGGGTGCTGTCATACGCCCACTCGAACCGCGCGTTCGTGAAGAAGGACTTGACGATCCTCACCTTCGCGCCCGCGGTGAGGTTGATGAGGTAATCGCCCGTGAAATCGTCGAAGGCCGGGATGTACTCGAACGTGTGGAAGAGCGTCAGCACCGGAATGGGCGTCCAGTCGACTGCGTAGGCGAAGCGGGGGCCGAGGAAGTCCTGGCTGTCCTGGTGCTTGAATTTTTCGTAGACGTACGCCAAGCCGACCTCCGTCGAGAGGTTGAAGGTCGGCCCCTCGAACCACTGATACCCCGGGCCCACGCTGGACGAGAGGCGGATCTCGAGGTCGGCCACCTCGTCGTGCTCGATCTTGGCGAGGGCATAGCCGTACAATTTTTTCGTGAAGAAGTGATCGAACTTGGCGGACGCGAACCCGTAGTCGGTGGTCGTTCTCTTCTCGTTGGTGTCGGGATCCTTTTCGCGCCCGAACGTGTAGCCGGCGAGGAAAGTGAGCCGCTCGGTCTCCCAGCGCTTGCTCGCCGCCGCGCTGAAGCCGATCTGCGTCGTCTCGGAGTTGCCACTGGTGAAGAGGCCGGTCAGGGCGAGCGACCCGTGCCACGTGGGCGGCTCGGGATTGAGGGCGGTGATGTCCTTGATCGCCAGCGGTTGCGGCGTGGTGCCCGGCGCGATCTGCGCCTGCACCTGCCCGTCGTTGCCGGGGGTGACCTTGGAGCTCACCTGGGTCTGCTCCCCGACCTTCACCAGGATGGGCTCGTCGGTGGAGAAGGTCTTGACCTTGGTCATGTCGATGGTGATCTCGCCGGCGGCGTCGGTCTTCAGGACGAGCTTGCCCCCGGTGGCGCTGACGATCTTGCCCGTGAGGCGGTCGCCGTTGAGGAAGACGACCTCATCGGCATAGGCCGGGGTAGTCGCGAGCATCAGCGCTGCCACGAGCATGATCCGGGTCCACATGATGTCCTCCTGGCCTCGAGGGTGTACGGCATCGAGTCAGGACGACGGTGGCACCCCGGCGGGGGCGCCCTCAATGGGACCAAGGTCTCAGCGGGCGGCAGGGGACGGGGCGACCACCTCGTACTCCTCGGCGATCCAGACGGGTGACCGCGCGAGGTCGATGAAGCGCCGCTCGTCTTCGAGGAGCCGGCGTCCGGCGGCGCGCCCCTCCGGCGTGGCCCCCGAGGCGACGAGCGTGTCCAGGCTGTCGAACCAGAGCTCGGCGACGCCGTCGTATTCCTCGGGGCCGCCGCGCCCGCGACGGAGCCCCTCGTTCACGGGGCTCGTGAGGGTGTGCACCTGCACATAGCGTCGGGCGCCCAGCGCGGCCGCCGCCTCGCGCACCAGCGGCGCGTGACGCTCGCGCCAGTAGCGCTGGAACTCCTCGCGGCTGAGATGCGGCTGGCGCCGGAGGCAGAACACGAGCTTGATCATCGCGGCGCTCCCGCGGCCAGGAGGAACGACACCTTCGCCCGCTCGGCCACCTCGCGGAGCTGGACCATCAGGTCTTCGGGAACGGGCACGCCCGTCTCCAGTCGCTGTTGCCGGGTGATCAGCTCGGGGTCGCCCGCAACGAGCACGGGCTGGGCGGCGTCGGCCCGGCGCGCGCCGTGCAGCACCTCGATGACCTGGTCCAGATCCTCCTCGAATTCACCGGGGTCTCGGAAGGCGCGCGGGTCGATGGCGAGGAAGAAGTGGCCGATGTCGTGGGGGTCGGAGGGGCGCTGGGTGCGGTTGCGGATGGGAGAGAAAGACGAGCCGGAGAGGGTGCCGGCGAGGATGTGGACGAGCACGGCGAGGCCATAGCCCTTGTGGCCGCCGAGATCCCGCGTGCCCCCGAGGGGGGAGATGCCGCCCTCAGGCCGGTCGAACACGTAGCCGAAGGCCTGCTCGGGATCGGTGACCGCGCGGCCGTCACCGTCCACCACCCAGCCCGGAGGCACGGGCTTGTGATTGAGCTTGTAGACCTTCACCTTGCCGGCCGCCACGGTGGTGGTGGCCATGTCGAGGAGGAAGGGCGGATTGCGCCGGGCGGGCGCGGCGAAGGCGATGGGGTTCGTGCCCATCACCGGCTCGGCGCCGAAGGTCGGCACCATGGTGACGCCGCGGGTCGCGGAGGTCACGAGCCCGATCACGCCGCGGTCCGCCGCGATCTTGGCGTAGCAGCCGGCGGCGCCGAAGTGGTGCGAGTTCCGCACGGTGACCACGCCCACGCCGGCGGCGAGGCACTTGTCCACGGCGAGGTTCATGGCGTGCGCGGACACGGGATGACCCAGCGACGCGTCGGCGTCGATGAGCGCAAAGGCGGGGCCTTCCCGCACCGTCTTGAAGGTCGGCGTCATGTTGAGGCGACCCGCGCGCTGCTCGCGGTCGTAGGTCGGCAGCATGGAGATCCCGTGGGAATCCACGCCGCGGAGATCGGTCTCCACCATCATGTCCGCGGTGGTCTGGGCGTGCGGGGCGCTCATACCCCAGGCGGCGAGCACGGAGACGAGCTGATCGCGAATGACGTCGGCCTTGACGTTGGTCGGCATGGCGCGCGCTCAGGGGGAGACGTGGCCGAGGAACTTCTTCGGCGGGTCGGCGCCCCACTGGCTCACGAAGCCCTCCTCGGCGGTCAGGAGATTGGAGCCGCTCTTCACATTGAGCCGGTCGGTGTCGGCCCAGCGCTCGTGCACCCGGCCCCACGGATCGGCCCAGTAGTCGTAGACCTGGCTCCCGAGGAGATGCCGGCCCACGCCCCACATGTGCTCGTACTTGCCGAGCCCGGCCAGGTACTCGTGGTCCTTGAAGACGGCGTCCACGTCCGGCACCTCGAAGGACATGTGGTTGAGGCCGGCGCGCTCGTTCATCACGCAGAAGAGCGAGTGGTGGTCCACGTACTCGTCGCCGCAGTCGACCCGGTTGAACGAGCCGATGATGTTGTCCTTCGACCCCAAATAGATGTCGTCCGAGCCGATGAAGCCGAGCATGTCGCGGAACCAGGCCACGGTCTCCCGTACCTTGGGCGTGCCCAGCACTCCATGACCGATACGCTTGATGGGGGCGGGGGACTTGGGCAGGCGCAGCACCCGGCCGGCGCGGCGCAGCGGATCGTTGCCGGTGTTCATCTCATCGCGCGCCACGGCGATCTCGGGGAGGGCGGCGATCCCGTGCACCACTTCCATCTGATACCCATTGGGCTCGCGGAGCCGCACCCGCTTGCCCCCGCCTGGCTCGTCGAGGGGCTCGACAGGGGAGGCGCCGGGCGCCTTCGCGATTCGGACGAGGTCATCCTCGCTCGCCGCGAGGTAGGCGAAGCCGATGAAGGCGGCGTCGGCGGCCTTGTGCGTGACGTGGATGTGGTGCCGGGGTCCGGTGCCGCGCATGTAGAGGGCGTCGGGGGTGCGCGCGGCGCGGATCATCCCGAAGTGGGTGAGGAACTCCTCCTGCGCGTCGAGATCCGGCGCGTGGAGGCGGCCGAAGGCGAGGTCGCGCACCTTGATGACCGGCATGACAGGGTCTCCTATCCAGCGAAGGTGAAGCGGGGATCCGCGGCGGGAATGTCCACCTCGGGAAGGCGGAGCTCGCGGCGGACGATGTTGGCGCCGAGATTGATGCTGACGGACTTGTAGAAGGCGATGCGGCGGGCCAGGCCCTCGCGGCCGAACCCGCAGTCGGTGGAGAGGATGAGCCGCTCGGGGGGCACGTGCTCCAGCGCCTTCCGGGTGATGCCGGCCACGAACTCCGGCGGCTCCACCGCCGCGATGGAGTGGTTCACCACGCCGATGGCGATCTTCTTGTCGGTGCGGTGCTTCCCGAGCAGGTGGAGGTCGCGCCCGTTCGTGGACGCGCACTCCAGCGTGAGCACGTCGGCGTCGGTGGCGAGGAGATAGGGCAGGGAGCGTTCGTAGCTCGGCCGCTCCCAGTGCAACGGTTGCTGATTGGGATTGCCCCAGCAGGTGTGCAGCCAGATCTCGGTGTCCACGCCCGCGATCTCGCGATTGACCGCCTCGGTATAGAACTCGAGGTCCTTGTCGCTCGCGCCCTGAGCGCCTCCGATGTGGTGCTGGGGCTCTTCGACCTGGATGACGCGGCAGCCTGCCGCCGCCACCTTGCGCAGCTCGGCGTTGAAGATGTCGGCGAGGGCAAGGATGAGATCGCGATCGGCGGCGTAGTGCCGGTTCACGAGCATCTTGGCGAGGGACTGGGCGGTGATGGCGCCGAACTTGACGGGGCGCGCAGTCATGCGCTGGGCGACCTTGAAGAGGGCGTCGTACTGGAGGTCGCCGCCGTCCACCGCCGCGCCTACCACCGCAGGCTGATAGGCCTCCATCACCTCGTAGAGGATGTGCCCGGGCTTGAGCGAGGTCCAGCCGCGGCCCGCCGACCGGTCCACATGGCCCGTGATGCCGCGCAGCCGCTCGATCACGTAGAAGAACCAGGACTTGCCACCCACCGTGAGATCGAAGCGCGAGTCGCCGTCGGTCACGATGTGAAGGCCGGCCGACTCCTGCTCGCGGATCAGGCACGCCACCGCGTCCAGGTACTGCTCGCGGAAGCGCGAATCGCCCAGCGCGTCCTTGAAGCCGCGGCCGCGCAGCTCCTCGGTGAACCAGTGAGGGCGGGGATAGGACCCGGTGATGCTTGTGGGGAGGATCTGGCCACGCGTGGCGTTGAGCATGGGCAGACTCTGCGCGGCGCCCCCGCGGGCTGTCAAGCCCGGCGACCCCCGATGCATTGACATTCGGCGGCGCAGCCCCTAGTGTTCGCACGATTGGTCGACCGGCCGTCGCTCTAACCCTCATCGGGGAGGGCAGCATGCTCGGACTACACCGGATCGGTCGGCGCGGCGCCGGCGCCGCCCTCGCGCTGCTCATGGTCGCCGCGCCGGCGTTGGCCGCCCCGTCCGGCCCGCCCATCCGCATCGGCGGCACCCTGGCCCTCACCGGCCCCCTCGCCCCCACCGCGCTGCTGCATAAGATCGCGGGCGAGATTTACGTGGAGGAGCTCAACAAAGGCAACGGGCTGCTCGGACGCCCGGTGGAGTGGGTGCTGCTCGACGATCAGTCCAAGGCCGATGTCACGCGGAGTCTTTACGAGAAGCTCATCACCGTCGACAAGGTCGACCTCATCATCGGGCCCTACGCGACGGGCGGCATCCTGTCGGCGATGTCGGTGGCGGAGCGGTACCAGAAGATCTACGTGCACCACTCGTTCGGCATGCCCCACCTGGCCAAGTACGCGTACCACTTCCCCACCGCGGCCTTCGGCCCGGAGCCGGCGAAGACCGTTCCCACTCTGGTGTACGACGCGCTCGCCGCCACATCGAAGCCGCCGAAGACCGTGGCCATCGTGACCAGCAAGTTCCCGTCCGCCCAGTTCCAGTCCTCGGGCGCGAAGGAGGTGGCGGAGAAGCGCGGACTCAAGGTGCCGCTCTACATCGAGTACGAGTTCGGCACGCGCGACTTTGGCGCCATTGCCGCGCGCATCAAGGACGCCAACGCGGATTTCCTGTGGATCGGGGCCCTGGGTCTCGATGGCAATCAGATCCTGGAGGCGCTCAAGAAGCTGGACTACACGCCGTCGCGCCATTTCCACCTCTTTCCCGCGCCCGGTCCGCTGGCGCTCGCGCCCGACGGCAAGCTCGCTCTCTCTCACACCTTCTACGAGGAGCACCCGCCGATGCTCAACAACACGGGCGCGGCGAAGCTGATCCCGCTCTTCCGCGAGCGCGCGGCGAAGGCGAACGTCCCGTACACGGTCGTGGACTCCCAGGTCGCCAACTCCTTTGCCGCCTGGCAGGTGATCGAGGCGGCGGTTACCGCCACGAAGAGCCTGGACGACAAGGTGCTCGGCGAGTGGATCAAGAAGAACCGCATCGACACCATCGTGGGGCGCTTGCGCTTCGACGGCCCCAACAACTACGGCGACGACCTCTCGAAGGTGAAGCAGGTGCAGGACGGCAAGTGGGTGGTGGTATGGCCCAAGGAGTTCGCCGCCCCCGGCGCCCGCCTGCTGCCCCCGTGATCGCTTGCCGAGCCTGACCCTTCTCGGGCAGGCGCTGGTGTCGGGCCTCCTCGCGGGGGGCCTCTACGCGCTGCTGGCGCTCGGGCTCAGCCTGTCGTGGGGCCTGCTGCGCCTGGTCAACCTCGCATACTTCGCCCTCGCTCTACTCGGCGCGTACCTCACCTATCAGCTCGGCGTGGCCTTCCACGTCCCTCCCTGGCTTGCGGTGCTCGCCATCGTGCCCGCGTTCTTCCTCGTCGGCGTCCTTCTCCACCTCGTCTTCGCCTACTTCCGGGTCACCGAGTTCACCTCGCTACTGGTGACCTTCGGCCTCACCGTCATCCTCGAGTCCGTGATCCAGTGGTTCTGGACGGCGGACTTCCGCCGCTACGAGACCCCGTACGCGACGGCTTCGCTGCGGGCCGGGCCGATCTTCGTCCCGCTGCTCGAGCTGGCCGCGTGCGTGACCGCGGTGGCGCTGGCCCTGGGCACGTGGGCGTGGCTCCGTTTCACCTACGTCGGCAAGTCACTGCGGGCCAGCGCCGAGGATCCGGCCATGGCCGCCGCCTTCGGCGTGAACCACCGGGCGCAGGCGCTGCTCCTCTCGGGCGTGAGCGCGGCCTATGCTGGCATCGCCGGGGCCTTCATCGCCCTGATCGCCACCCTGGCGCCCGCTCAGATCTGGGCGTGGGTCGGCGTGGTGTTCGCGGTCGCCATCATCGGCGGCCTCGCCAATCCCATCGGCGCGCTGCTCGCGGGGCTCTTCATCGGGATCAGCGAGTCGCTCACGATGGCGGTGGTGGCGCCGGCCTGGGCGCCCCTGGTGTCGTTCTCCGCGCTGATCGTGCTGCTGATCGCGCGGCCGGGGCGCGCGTGACAGCGAGCGCGCGGCCGGTCGTCGTCGCCCTGGCGGCGGTCTTCGTGGGCCTGGCCGCCCTCCTCGAGGCGGGGCTGCCCGCCTTCTACGAGTCGTTCCTCTACCTGATCTTCTCGTGGATGGCGCTCGCCACGAGCTGGAGCCTCCTCAGCGGCTATGCCGGCTACTTCAGCTTCGGGCACGGCGCGTTCTTCGGCGCCGGCATGTACACGACGGCAACCTTGACCGCCGGGCTCGGCGTGCCGTTCCTGTGGACGCTGCCCGCCGCGGGTCTCGTGGCGGCGCTTTTGGCCGCCGGCATCGGCGCGGTCGTGTTCCGGGTGCGGCAGCTCCGCGGCGAGCTCTTCGGCCTTCTGACCCTGGCGATCACTTTCGTGCTCGCCACGATCGTGCTCAACACGCGGATTGACGGCGGCCCCGGCGTGTATCTGAGCGGGGTCGCGCTGCCTCGGCTGGCGCGCTCGCCGACGGGGACGCTGTATCTGCTCGCCCTGACCCTCGCGGTGGGCACGGTGGGCCTGGCCTACGCCATCACGCGGTCGCGCTTCGGGCTTGGACTCTACGCCATCCACGACGACGAGGACGTGGCCGAGGTGGAGGGCGTTCCCACGTTCCGCTACAAGCTCACCGCCTTCGTGCTGTCGGCGGGCATCGCGGGGATGGCGGGAGGTGTCCAGGCCGTCTACGTCAGCTACATCACCGTGGGTGAGACCTTCTCGATCACGGTGCCCCTCTATGTCGTCCTGATGAGCGTGCTGGGCGGCGCGCGGCACTGGCTGGGCCCCGCGGTGGGGGCGGCCATCATCGCGTCGTCGCTTTACGTCTTCACCGGCGGCGCCCAGGCCATTCTCGGGCGGGCGGTAGTGGCCCTCGTCCTCGTCCTCGTGATCCTGCTGCTTCCGGACGGCGTGGTGCCGGCGCTCCTGGGTCAGCGACGCGGCCGCCGGCCGGCCGCGGTGTCGGTGCGCGCGGCGCCCACGCCCGCGACGGCAGCCCGGGTGGGGGACGGGGGCGCCCTCGAGTGCCGCGACGTCTGGAAGGCCTTCGGCGGTATCCAAGCGCTGCGGGGCGTGAGCGTGCAGGTGGCGGCGGGCGAGATCGTGGGGCTCGTCGGCCCCAACGGCTCGGGCAAGACCACGTTGATCAACGTGATCAGCGGGCACTACGCGGCGGACCGCGGGCGCGTCGCGCTCGACGAGCACGTCCTCACCGGGCACCCCGCGCACGAGATCGCTGCGCGGGGCGTCTCGCGCACCTACCAGATCCCGCGCCCCTTCGCCCGTCTCAGCGTGCTGGAGAACGTGACGGTGGCCGCCACCTTCGGCCGCGCGCGGCATCCCGCGCGGGAGGCGCGCGCCGCCGCGCTCGGCTGGCTCGAGTTCACGGGCCTCGCCGCGCGCGCGCACGCGCTGCCCGGCGCGCTGAACCTGCACGAGCGGAAGTTCCTGGAGCTCGCCCGCGCGCTCGCCGCCGAGCCGCGTCTGATCCTCCTCGACGAGGTCCTGTCCGGGCTCAACCCTGTCGAGATCGCCAGCGCCATCCGGCTCGTGCGCGCGATCCGCGAGCGCGGGGTCAGCATTCTCTTCGTGGATCACCTCATGCGGGCGGTGCTCGAGCTCGCCGACCGTGTGATCGTGCTGAACGAGGGCGAGGTGATCGCGTCGGGCCGCCCGCGTGAGGCGATGGCCGATCCACGCGTGATCGCGGTCTACCTGGGGACCTCGCATGCTGCTTGAGGCGCGCGGGCTGTCCGTCGCCTACGGGGACGCGCCCGCCATCTGGGATGCCTCGCTCGCGGTGGGGGAGGGGGAGGTGGTGGCGGTGATCGGGCCCAACGGGGCGGGAAAGACCACGCTCGTCAACACCATCGCAGGTCTCCAGCGCGCGCGGGCGGGCACGCTCGCCTTCGACGGCGCGGATCTCAGGAGCGTGCGAAGCCATCTCGTGTGCCGCCACGGCATCGCGCTGGTGCCCGAGGGACGCCGGCTCTTCACCCGCATGTCGGTCGAGGAGAACCTCGAGATGGGCGCGTATCGCGGCGAGGCGCGGCGTCGGCGCACCGAGACCCTCGAGCACGTCTACGGGCTCTTCCCCATCCTCGGCCAGCGCCGGCGTCAGCTCGCGGGCTCGCTGTCGGGCGGGCAGCAGCAGATGGTGGCCATCGGCCGCGCTCTCATGGCCCGGCCGCGGCTCCTGCTGATGGACGAGCCCTCCCTCGGTCTCGCGCCGGCCGTCGTCGATCTGCTGTTCGAGATCGCCCACGCCATCCACCGAGAGGGGGTGGCGATCCTCCTGGTCGAGCAGAACGTGGCGCGCGCCCTCGAGATCGCGAGTCGGGCGTACGTACTCGAGGAGGGGCGCATCGTCGCCGAGGGGCCCGCCGGCGCGCTGCGCGACGATCCGCGCATCCGTCAGGCCTATCTCGGTCTCGCCCCCGCGTGACCGCGGGGCTAGCGCCCGCGTCCCTCGAGCGTGCGGGCGGCGACGCGGAGATCGGCCACGAAGCGCTCCATGGCCTGGTCCCGCTCCGTGTCGTCGGTGATGCGCAGCAGCGATGACGGATGCACGGTGAGCAGCACGCGCGCGCCGAGCGGCGCGTCGAGCACGTGTCCGCGCTCCTTGGTGACGCGAACGGCGGGCCCGAGCAGGCTCTGCGCGGCGGTCGCGCCCAGCGCCACCACGAGGTCGGGCTTCACCAGATCCAGCTCGGTCTGAAACCACGGCCGGCAGGCCTCGACCTCGCGGGCGGTGGGCTTCTCGTGAATGCGCCGCTTGCCGCGCGGCGTCCACTTGAAATGCTTGACCGCGTTCGTGACATAGGTCGCGCGGCGGTCGAGCCCGGCCTCGGCGAGGGCGCGGTCGAGGAGGCGACCGGCCGGGCCGACGAAGGGACGGCCCGCGAGGTCCTCGTCGTTGCCGGGCTGCTCGCCCACCAGCATGATGCGCGCATGGCTCGGCCCCTCGCCTAGGACCCCCTGCGTGGCGTGGCGGTACAGCTCGCATCCGCGGCATGCGCTCACCGCCTCGCGGCACGCCGCAAGCGTGGGGTGCGGGGGAATGAACGACGCGGCCGAGGTCGTCGCGGAGGTGCGTCCTTGCCCAGTTCGTCCTGCCATGGCGTGGTCCTTTCTACCGGGTAGATCGCGCCACGTGCGACCGCGCGGCGCCCGAATGCGTGCCTTCTGGCTCCCTCACGCCCATGACATGCAAGTGCCGCGCACGCGGCACGACGCTTGCTGCCTCGTGAGCGCAGGAGGAGATGACCATGCGCATGGGAGGGTGGGCGATGGCGGGTGCGGTGCTCGCGAGCGCGCTCGTCGGGACCTCGATCGTGGGCGCGCAGACCGTGAGCCGGAGCGATACGAAGTTCATTCAGCACGTCGTGCCCGCGAATCTCGCCGAAGTCGAGCTCGGGAAGCTGGCGCAGGAGAAGGCTGGCGATCAGCGCATTCGGCAGTTCGGTGAGCGGATGGCGAGTGATCACAGCCAGGCGGCCAAGGAGCTCCAGCAGCTCGCTTCGGAGAAGGGGGTCTCGGTGGGCAGCGACCTCCCGGGCTCGGACCTGCGGCTGCGCGATCGGCTGGCGAAGCTCCAGCCCTCGGTGTTCGACCGCGAGTATGTGAAGGAGATGGTGAAGGACCACAAGAAGGACGTGGCGGAGTTCCGGCGGATGAGCGAGAAGGCGCAGGATCCCACCCTCAAGGCGTGGGTCGTGAAGACGCTGCCCACGCTCGAGGATCACTTGAAGACGATCGAGAACCTGGAGGCCAGCCTCACGGCCAAGCGCTGACGGCGGAGGGCGGGCCGCGCAGCTTCTGCGCAGCCTGCCCCGAACCGTCCCCCCGGTGACAGCGGTGGTCAGGGGAGCCGGGGTCGCGGCGGCCGACGCTACCTGGATCACAGCCCACTCTACGCCTGCGTTTCTAGGAAGTTAGAGCGGTCGACGGCCCCCATGGCACATGGCTTGCTGCCTTGGCGGTCCATGGCCCTCGCCCTCGCGCCGTTGCTGCCGAAGTCCCGTCGCCGGCCGCGCCTCCGCCGGATTGCCCTCGATCCGGGCGAGGCCGCGGATGCCGCGTCGCTCCGCTACGTCTCGGACACGCGGCCCGGCATTCAGCGGGTGCGGCACGGCCGCGCGTTCCGCTACGTCAGCGGAAACGGCGAGCCGGTGCAGGATCTTCCGACGCTGCGGCGCATCCGCAGCCTCGCCATTCCCCCCGCGTGGACCCAGGTGTGGATCTGCCCGGTGGCGCACGGTCACATCCAGGCGGTGGGACGCGACGCGCGCGGCCGTAAGCAGTACCGCTATCACGCGCGCTGGCGCGCGGTGCGGGACGAGGCCAAGTTCGACCGGGTGATCCAGTTCGGTCGCGCGCTGCCCGCGATCCGCGAGCGCGTCGACAAGGACCTCGCGCGTCCCGGGCTGTCCCGCGAGAAGGTGCTGGCGAGCGTGGTGCGGCTCCTCGAGACCACGCTCATCCGCATCGGCAACGCGGAGTACGCGCGCGCGAATCGCTCCTACGGGCTCACGACGCTGCGCGCCCGTCACGTCACCGTGGAGGGCGCGCGGCTGCGCTTCGAGTTCCGCGGCAAGGGCGGCAAGCACCATACCGTCGACGTGAGCGACCGGTTGCTGGCCCGCGTCGTGCGGCGTTGCCAGGACCTGCCCGGCCACGAGCTCTTCCAGTATCTCGACGAGGACGGCCAGCGGCAGGCCATCGACTCCGCGGACGTCAATACGTACCTCCGCGAGGTCTGCGGCGAGGAGTTCACCGCCAAGGACTTCCGCACCTGGGGCGGCACCGTCCTCGCCGCGCAGGCCCTCGCCGCGCCGGCCGAGGAGGCCGACGCCCGCCGGCGGCTCACCGCCGCCATCGTGGAGGTGGCCTCGCGCCTGGGGAACACCCCCACGATCTGCCGCAAGTGCTACATCCATCCCGACATCGTGGGCGCCCACGCCGATGGTGAGCTCGCGGAGGGATTGGGCGGCCGCGAATCGAGCGGCCTGAGCGCCGAGGAAGCAGCCGTCCTGCGCCTGCTCGAGCGTCGCGCGTCCCGCCGAAACTAGCGCGCCCCCGTTCCCGCTGGCCCGTCCGATGTAGGATGGACGCCAGCATGCGCCTTCGCAGTCATCTCATCGCCCTGGTCCTCGCCGCCCTCGTCCCCCTGCTGGGCTTCTCCGCGCTGGTGATCCGGGAAAACGACCGGCTCCAGCTCGCGGCCACCGAGCGCGGCATGCGCGAGACCACGCAGGCCATCGCCACCACCGTCGACGAGGTGGTGCTGAGCGCGATCTCTGCGCTGGAGGCGCTCGCGGACTCCGACCATCTCGATGCGCCGGACCTCCACAAGTTCGGCGAGTACTCGCGGCGGGTGACCAGGGCGCACGGCTGGACCAACGTGTTCCTGTTCGACTTGCGGGGACAGGCGCTCACCACCACGTCGGGGCCGGGTGTCCCGCCGCCGCACGCGCGGCAGCCGCGCGAGCTCGCACGGGCGCGCGACACGCGAAAGCCGGTGGTGTCCGACCTCTTCGACGGCAGCGTCAACCGCAACATCATCGGGGTCTACGTCCCGGTGGTGCGCGACGGCGCCGTGCGCTTCGTGCTCGCCGCGGGGATCCCCGCGGGGACCTTCAGCGAGGTCCTGCGCGCCCAGAGCTTCGGCCGTGACTCGGTGGCCACCATCTACGACAGCCGCGACGTGATCGTGGCGCGCACCAAGGGCGAGCCCAAGATGATCGGGCGGCCGGCGGCCAGCCCTGTGCCGGGGCGGGAGGGGTGGGCGCGCGGCCGCTTCGGCGAGGGGCGGGAAGTGTACGCCGCCTACGCCACGGCGCCTCGCTCCAACTGGCGCGTGGTCCTCACGACTCCGGTCGACGTGGTCGAAGGCCCGCTCCGGCGCATACTCTGGCAGATCCTCGCGGGCGCCGCGCTGGCCGCGGCCCTCGCCGGCGGGCTCGCGTTCGTGCTCGGGCGTCGCATTGCCGACGCCATGGGCTCGCTGGTGCGAATAGCGCGTTCGCTGGAGCGCGGCGAGCCGGCGGCACCGCTGCGCACCGGAGTGGCCGAGGTCAACACCGTGGCCGAGCGGCTTCGGGACGCCGCTGATCTCGTGCGGCAGCGCGAGCACGAAGCGGCGCGGCGGGAGAAGCAGGCCCGCGCCATCGGCGAGGTGGCCCACGCGCTCAATGCCTCACCGGACCTCGACGCCATCCTCCGTACCGCGCTCGGCGCGGCGCGTCGGCTGGTGGAGGCCGACTCCTCGCGTATCGCGCTCGTGGACGAGGCCGGGCGACTCGTGCTGCGCTTCTCCTCGGTGGCATCCACGGCGATGGCGCCCGGGTTCGTGATCGAGCGTGGCCGCGGCCTCGGCGGGCTGGCCTGGGCGCGCGCGCAGCCGATTCGCAGCGACGACTTCGCCGCGGACCCCCGCTTCCGCGACGATCCGTATCTCCCCATCGCGCGGGCGGACGGCATCCTGGCCTGTATGGCGGTTCCGATCATGAGCGCGGGGGTGGTGGTGGGCGTGATCTACGCGAACCGCGTGAGCCGTGAGCCGTTCACCGCCGCCGACGAGCAGGCGCTGGTCACGCTCGCCGATCACGCGGCGGTGGCGCTGCAGAAGGCGAGGCTCCTCGCCGGCGAGCACGCGGCGCGTGCCGAGGCGGAGGCGGCGAGCCGGGGTAAGGACGAGCTCCTCGCCATGCTGGGCCACGAGCTACGCAATCCGCTCTCCGCGATCGCGAGCGCGACCTACATCCTGGAGTCCCCCGAGGCCTCGCCCGATGCCACGCGGCTCGCGCGCGAGATCATCGGGCGGCAGAACCGCCACCTCGCGCATCTGGTCGACGACCTACTCGACGTGGCGCGCGTCACCTCCGGCAAGATCGTGCTCTCGCGCCGGCCTCTCGAGCTGGCGGAGACGGTGGGCCGCGCGGTGGCCGCGCTTGCCACCGCGGGGCGCACGGAGCGGCACCACCTCACCACCGACCTCGAGCCGGTGTGGGCCGACGTTGACGAGACGCGCCTCGAGCAGATCGTCACGAATCTGGTGGGCAATGCGGTGAAGTTCACCCCGCCCGGCGGCGCCATCGAGGTGACGCTGCGGAGGGAGGGCGGGGAAGCGGCGCTCACCGTGCGCGACACCGGGGTGGGGATCGCCGCGGACATGCTCCCGCGCGTGTTCGAGATGTTCGTGCAGGTCGAGCGGGGGCCCCGCGCCGGAGTGGGCGGGCTCGGCCTCGGGCTCACCCTCGTGCGCTGCATCGCCGAGCTCCACGGCGGGCGCGTGGACGCGGCCAGCGAGGGCGTGGGGCGCGGGAGCGCGTTCACCGTGCGGCTCCCCGCGATCGCCAGTCCGCCGCGCGTCGGGGCCGTCGCGCATGCGCGCGGCGACGGGGCGAGCGCGGTGCGGCGCATCCTCGTGATCGAGGACAACGCGGACGCGCGCGTGATGCTACGCGGGATGCTCGAGATGGAGGGGCACGAGGTCTACGAGGCGACGGACGGTCCTTCCGGGCTGGAGACGGCCCTGCGTCTGCGGCCCGACGTGGCGGTGATCGACATCGGCCTGCCCGGCATGGACGGCTACGAGATCGCGCGCCGGATTCGCACCACGGCGGGCGGCGCCATCCGGCTGATCGCGCTCACCGGCTACGGTCAGCCCGAGGACCGGCGCCAGGCGTTCGAGGTGGGGTTCGACGCGCACCTGGTCAAGCCCGCCACGCCGGCGACGCTGTTCGACGCCCTCCACGGGGCCGCCGCTGAGCGCGCCTGACCGACTAGGTGTCGCCGATCCGGTATCCCCGGGCGTCGGTCTCGCTTCCGTCCGCGTAGCGCACGATGCGCCGCGGCGACACGTGGGTGCCGAGGAGCCGCATGGGCGCATCGCCGACCACGCGGAAGGCGTGGAGGGTCTCCGCGGGAATCGCGATCGTGTCGCCGGGAGCCAGGCGCACCGGATGGGCCTCCTGGCCTTCCAGCCACGCCTCCGCGCGCCCCTCCAGCACGTGCAGGACCTCGATGTAGGGATGCGAGTGCAGGGGAGCCTGATAGCCGGGCTGCGAGGTCTGGATGCCGGTGCGGATGGGGAAGCGACCCTCGGCGTCGCCCAGGATGGGTTGATAGGTCGCGTCGGGCCCGAACTTCACGACCTCGGTATCGGCCAGATACACGATCGTCATCGCCGCCTTGTCGTCGCTCACGATGTCGCTCCTCTCTCCCTGCGGGGCCGCGCGTGAGCGGCCCTCATGTCGCGCTCGCCGTCCTCGTCGCGTGCATCTGGGGCGTGGCCTTCGTGGCCACACGCATCGCGCTCGATGCCTTCTCGCCGCCCTTGCTGGCCTTCCTGCGCTTCGTCATCGCCGCCGTGCCCGTGCTCGCCCTCGCCCGGCCGCCGGTGCCGTGGCCGGCGCTCATCCTCGTGGGGCTCTTCCTCTTCGCCGGCCAGTTCCTGTTCCAGTTCTTCGGCATCGCCCTCGGGATGCCGCCGGGGCTCGCCGCGATCGTGGTCCAGACCCAGGCGCTCTACACCATTCTCTTCGCCGCGTTCGCCTTGCGCGAGCGGCCGTCGCCGCGGCAGCTCGCGGGCACCGCGCTCGCGTTCGGCGGCCTCGTGCTGATCGCCGCCACCGTCGGCGGCGATCTCACCGGCGCGGGCCTCGCGCTGACCACACTGTCCGCGATCAGCTGGGGCGTCGGCAATGTGCTGCTCAAGCGGCTGCCTCCCGCGGACACCGTGAGCCTGATGGTCTGGCTCAGCCTGATCCCGCCGCTCCCCGCGCTCGCCATCGCCCTGGCCATGGATGGCCCGGCCGCGCTCGTCGCCTCCCTCGCGCACGCCCCGTGGCCGGGAATGGCCGCCGCGCTCTATCTCGGGCTCGTGGCCACCGTGCTGGCCTATGCGATCTGGGGTACCCTCCTGCGGCGCTATCCCGCCGCCGCGGTCGCGCCCTTCGCCCTCCTCGTGCCGTTCGTCGCCGCGGCGGCCTCGGCGCTCGTGTTCGGCGAGCGCTTCGGCTTCGTGCGTCTCGCCGGCATGGCCCTCGTCCTCGCCGGCCTCGCCGTGATCGTGCTGCCCGTCGGGCTCTCCGCCGTCGCCCCCTCGTCCGGCTCCGCTCAGGCGCGATAGAAGGGTCGGTCGCCCTTGATGGTCACGCGGTGCCCGTGCCGCCGCTGCGGATAGTAGTCCCACAGCGCGTGGTGCTGGGCGCACCGGTTGTCCCAGAACGCCACCGAGTTGACGCGCCAGCGGAAGCGGCAGTGAAACTCCGGCGTCTCGATGTGCCGGTAGAGCATGCCGAGCACGCCCTCGCTCTCGAGGCGGCCCAGCTGGACGATGCGGGTGGTGAAGAAGCGGTTCACGAACAGCGCCTTGCGGCCGGACACGGGGTGCGTCCGGATGACCGGATGCTCCGCCTCGGGGAACGCCTTGCCCGCGTCGTTCACGCCGTAGCGCCCGCGGTAGACGTGCTCGCCGCGATGGATGGCGGTCATGCCCTCGAGCAGGCGCTTCATGGGCTCGGAGAGGGCCTCGTAGGCGGCGTACATGCTGGCGAAGAGCGTGTCGCCGCCCACCGCGGGCAGCTCCTTCATGTAGAGCACGCTGCCCATCGGCGGCTCGGGATCGCAGGAGACGTCGGAGTGCCAGTCCTCGCCGGCCACGTGCTTGGAGCTCTCGTCGGCGTGGATGACGAGGATCTCCGGATGCCCCTCCACGAGACCCGGGGCGGCGGGATGGACGGCCAGCTCCCCGAAGAGCCGCCCGAACGCCTTCTGGGACTCGGGGCTGAGGTGCTGATCGCGGAAGAAGATCACCGAGCTCTCGATGAGCGCATCGTGGATCTGCTTGAACGTGGGCTCGTCCAGCGGCCGGCCCAGGTCCACGCCGTGGACCTCGGCTCCGATGTGGGGGGTGAGCTTCTCGACGGTCAGGGTCTCTCCTGGCATGCGCGCCTCCCGGGCCGAGCGGATCGCTCGATCTTACCCGGTTCTTGGGCTCTTCGGCTACACTACGCGCGACCAAAGGGGGGATCTCCATGCGCCGACCCGCCTTCGCCCCGATCTTCCTCGCCATGCTCGTCACCCTGGGCTGCGCCGCGCCGATGGCCGGCCAGAAGCCCTTCACCGTCGTCGAGACCGGCATCCCCGAGCTCCGCCAGGCGCTGGCGGACGGGCGCATGACTTCCCGCCAGTTGGTCATCGCGTACCTGACGCGCATCGCGCTTTACGAGGATCAGCTCAAGGCCATCATCACGGTGAACCCGCGCGTGCTCGAGGAGGCGGACGCTCTCGATCGCGAGCGCGCGCAGGGGACGCTGCGCGGCCCGCTTCACGGCATTCCCATCGCGCTCAAGGACAACATCCACACGATGGACATGCCGACGACGGGCGGCGCCGTCGCGTTCGAGGGCTACCGCCCGCCCTACGAGGCGACGATCACGCGGCTCCTCCGCGAAGGCGGGGCCATCATCATCGCCAAGACCGTGATGACGGAGCTGGCGAACTGGGTGGCGGGGCCGCCGACGCCGATGCCCGCCAACTACAGCGGGCTCGCCGGCTATGGGCTCAATCCCTACGATCCGCGCCGCGACCCCCGTGAGTGGATCAACGACGGCCGGCCGGTCCTGCTCACCGGCGGCTCCAGCTCTGGCATCGGCACCGCGGCGAGCTTCTGGGCGGCCAACGTGGGCACTGAGACCTCCGGCTCCATTCTCAGTCCCGCGAACCAGACCATGCTGGTGGGGATCAAGCCCACGGTGGGACGGGTGAGCCGCTACGGCATTATCCCGATCACCGCGGACCAGGACATCGCGGGCCCCATGGCGCGCACGGTCACCGACGCCGCGATTCTCCTGGGCGCGCTCGAAGGCCTGGCGCCGGATCCCAATGACCCCGCTACGCGGACCTGCCCGCTCACCCCCAACCGCGACTACACCGTGTTCCTCAAGCGCGAGGCGCTCAAGGGCGCGCGCATCGGGATCCCGCGCGCGTTCTTCTACGACAAGTACACCCCGCCCGGCGAGACGGCGGCCCGCGGCGGGCTCAACGAGGATCAGGCACGGGTGATGGCCGAGGCCATCGAGGTGCTCAAGCGCGAGGGCGCGGTGATCGTCGATCCCGCAGACCCTCCCAGCGTCGTGGATCCCGACCCCGCGCAGAACCACACGCTGTGGGGCCTGTGCTCGGGTGTCCCGGGGGCCAAGGGCTCCGACGCGAACTGCTCGGTGACGTTCAAGTACGGCATGAAGCGCGACTTCAACCGGTGGCTGGAGTCGCTCGGCCCCGCCGCGCCGGTGAAGAGCCTGACCGAGCTCCGCAACTACAACCTGACTCGCTTCTCGCGCGGCGCCATCAAGTACGGCCAGTCCCAGCTCGACATCTCCGACGAGATGAACCTCGTGGCCGATCGTGAGCGCTACGAGGCCGACCGCGCCAAGGACATCCGGCTCGCGGGGACCAACGGGATCGACGCGATCATGAAGGCCCAGCGGCTGGACGCGCTGCTCTTTCCCGGCGCTACCGGCGCTCTGATTGCCTCGCGCCCCGGCTATCCCTCGGTGATCGTGCCCTGGGCCCTCATCCCCAACGCGTCCACGCCGCCGTTCCCCGAGGGCTATGTGCCGCGGCCGGCGCCCTTCGGCGTCACGTTCACGGGCATGGCCTGCAGCGAGGGGCGCCTGATCGAGCTGGGGTACGCCTTCGAGCAGGCGACGAAGCGCCGGGTGCCTCCGCCCTCAACGCCCTGATCCGGAGAGGCCGCACATGAGCGTGCGACTGCTCGGCGTTCTGGCGGGATTGCTTCTCCTGGTGGCCGCCGCGGCCGCCCAGACGCCGGAGCCCACACGGCCCGCGGCGCCGGTGAAGCCGTCGGCCCCGAAGGCCGCGGCGGCGCCCACGAAGTCCGGGACCGCGCCCGCCGCGTCCAAGCCCGCGCGCATGGGTCTGGCCATGCCCGACGCGGTCTGGACAGGCGATCTCGACGGCATGATCGGCCGGCGCCAGATCCGCGCGCTCGTGCCCTACAGCAAGACCTTCTACTTCGTGGACAAGGGCCAGCCCCGCGGCGTCTCGTACGATGCGCTCTCGACCTTCGAGGAGACGCTGAACCGGAAGGTCAAGACCAAGAACCTGCGCGTGCACGTGGTCTTCATTCCCACGTCGCGCGACCGCCTGCTGCCGGCCCTCGCGGAGGGGAAGGGCGACGTCGTCGCCGCCAACCTGACCATCACCGAGGACCGCCTCGCCGTCGTGGACTTCACCGATCCGCTTCTGACCGGCATCAACGAGATCGTGGTCACCGGGCCGGGCTCGCCGACGGCGCTGACGAGCGACGATCTCGGCCGCCGGGAGATCTTCGTCCGGAAGTCCAGCAGCTACTGGGACAGCCTCGAGACGTTCAACGAGGAACGGAAGAAGGCGGGCAAGCCGGAGGCGGTGCTCGTGCCGGCTCCGGAGCAGCTCGAGGACGAGGACCTTCTCGAGATGCTCAATGCCGGCCTCATCAAGATGGTGGTGGTCGACAGCCACAAGGCCGCCTTCTGGAAGCAGATCTTCCCCAAGCTGGTCATCCACGGCGACGTGGCGCTGCGGACGGGCGGCCAAATCGCCTGGGCGATCCGAAAGGGCAGCCCCAAGCTCAAGGCCGAGCTCGACGCCTTCATCAAGACGCATGGGGAGAATTCCGCGTTCGGCAAGACGGTGCTGCGGAAGTACCTGAAGGACACGCGCTACGTGAAGGACGCCGCCTCCGAGGCGGAGATGCGGAAGTTCCGCTCGCTGGTCGGGCTTTTCCGCAAGTACGGCGACAAGTACGGCATGGACTGGATGCTGATGGCCGCGCAGGGCTACCAGGAGTCGCGGCTGGACCAGAGCGCGCGGAGCCACGTGGGCGCGATCGGGGTCATGCAGGTGATGCCGGAGACGGGCAAGGAGCTGAAGGTCGGCGACATCACGAAGACCGAGCCCAACATCCACGCGGGGGTGAAGTACATCCGCTTCATGGTGGACCAGTACTACTGGGACGAACCCATGACGGACCTCGACAAGGGCCTCTTCGCCTTCGCCGCCTACAACTGCGGGGCGGGGCGCGTCAACGCGCTGCGCCGCGAGGCGGAGAAGCGCGGGCTCGATCGGAACGTGTGGTTCGACAACGTGGAGCGGGTGGCCGCGGACAGGATCGGGCGGGAGACGGTCACCTACGTGAGCAACATCTACAAGTACTATATCGCCTATCGCCTCGTGCAGGGCGAGTACCTTGAGCGCGAGGCGGCGAAGAAATCGCTGCGCGAGACCAAGCCCTGAGGGCCGCCGGCTAGCCCAGCAGGGACCGAAGCGCCTCCACCACCGCGCCGGGCTGCTCGCGCGGGAAGAAGTGCCCGGCGCCCGCCACCACGTCCTGCCGGGTCCCCGCGGGAAACCGGTCGAGGTCCCGCTCACCCGGCCGCTGGAGGGCCACGCCGTCTTCCGCCCCGTGGAGCACCATGCTCGCCACCGTGATGGCCGGGCGCGTGGCGAGATGCCGCTCGATCGGGTCGTAGCGCGGCTCGCCGGGCGCGTGGCCGTGACGGTGCCGGTAGGAATGGATCACGATCGGCACGAAGTCGGGGCTATCCCACGAGGCCGCGGTGGCCTCGAAGGTGGCGTCGTCGAACCGGTAGCCCGGCGACCAGTCTCGCCAGAGCAGCCGGCAGATCTCGCGACGGTTCGCGGTGAGCCCCGCCACCCCGCGGGCGGTGTTGAAGTACCACTGATACCAGTTGGCGCGCTCTTGCAGCGCCGAGGCGGGACGCGGCGGCGCCAGCGTGTTCTGGACGTTGTAGCCGCCGATGGTGACGAGCGCGCGCACACGCGCGGGGCGGAGGATCGCGGTGATGCAGGCGGCGCGGCCGCCCCAGTCGTAGCCGGCCAGCGCGGCGGGCGGCAGTGCGAGGGCGTCGAGGAAGTCGATAAGATCCTGGCCGATCGCCGCCTGCTGCGCCATGCGCGGCGCGCTCGGGTCGAGGAAGCGCGTGGCGCCGTAGCCTCGCAGATACGGCACGAGCACGCGGAAGCCGGCCGCGGCGAGCGGCCCCACCGCTCCGTCCCACGCGCGCACGTCGTCGGGGAAGCCGTGCAGGAGCACGACCGGCACCCCGCCGGGCGGCCCCGACTCCTCGTAGGCGATCTCGAGGGTGGGCGTGCGGAGAGAGCGTTGCGCGCCCATCAGCGGGAGCCTACGGCGGGCGCGAGGCGCTGGTCGAAGAAGGCGAGCACCCCGCAGATGCTGTCCGCCCACGCCTCCGCATTGCCGCCGGTGGTGGCGCCCCGCCCGCCCGACGCGTTGGGATTGATGCGGGTGCCCATATAACGTACAGGGTTCGCGCTGTCGAAGGAGTGGTGCGCGCCCCCATAGATCTTGATGGCGGCGGGGTGGCGGGCGGCGCGCGCGGTCTCGACCATCTGGCGGCACGGCTCGGCCGGCGTCCAGTCATCGAGCACGCCGATGAGGACGAGCAGCGGGGCGACCGGATGATAGACGCCGCCCACGCCATTCCAGTCGCCGAGTCGTGCGCGGCACGCGGGGGAGAGGGCCACCGCCGCGGCGAAGCCGCCCTCGGCCTGCGGTGCCAGCAGGCTGTATTGCGTCGTCGAGCCACCGTGCCAGCCGCCCATCATGAGAAGCTATCCGGCATCACCGTCACATAGCCGTGACCGGTCAGCGTCTGCGCCCAACGCGCGGGCTCGAGAGGGCCGTCCCCACTCGGACGCGTGATCGACACGAGGATGCGCTCGACGGCGCCGCCGGGCGCCGGCGTCCCCATCGTGTCCGCGGCGGCGGCGCCGGCGCCCGAGGCGAGCAGCAGGAGGACCACCGCGAGACGGAGCGCCGGTTGACGGGCCTGCATGGCGGGGAGATTGTAGTCCGACCAGACGCCGCGCGGCGCTTCATGCGCGCCTCCCGCAAGGCCCGCGCCTGGGTGGTGACGAGCCCGGCGGTGACGATTGCCGAGGCCGAGGCGCCGCACTTCCCGACATCGACCGGGCCGTCCTCACCGCGACCATCGCGACCTACCAGACGCTCGGCTGCTGGACGCCGCACGTGGAGATCACGCGACCGGCGCTCGACGTCGCGATTGACGTGTTCGTCCATGCTGGCCAGATCACGCGGCGCGCCCGTCTCGAGGACGTCGTCGCGCCGCCTCCCGACGACTGATCGACCCACGACGGGCGGTGATGGTCTCGGACCGCCACCGCCCGTCTCTCCCCGACGCGGCGCTACCGCCGAGGAGTGTCGAGATCTTCGTCCTCGCCTTCCGCGTCGCCCAGGTCCGCGTCGTCCAGGTCCTCGTCGTCGAGCTCCTCGTCGTCGAGCTCCTCGACCTCATCGACGTGCCGAGGTGCATAGGGCGTCTTGGGGTCCGGGTCCTTGTCCGTGCGCCTGTCCATTGTTATGGCCTCCTCTCCGGGGTCGGGCGCGTCAGCGGCCCACCCCGAGCAGGAACAAGATGATCAAGAGGCTCGCGGGCACGCCCAGCATCCACAGCAGCAGATAGGGCAGCACTCGGCCGTGCTGATCCATTGAGATCCTCCTTTCTCTGGCTATGCGTCCAGCGGATCGTGCCGCCGGCTCCACGCGCGCCACGCCGTCGGGTGTCGGGGGAACAGCACGCTCAGCATGCCGACCGTGGCCAGGAGGTTCGCGAGCACCAGAGACCACCACGGGATCGGGTCGAGCGCCCATTCCGCCGTGACCTTCAGGATCGCGATGAACGCGACCTGGAAGCAGCACAGCAGCATGAACGCGGCGAACAGCACTGCGGGCTCCCGATCCGCGATCCGGAACAGGCCGGTCACCGCCATGCCGAAGAGCACGAATGCGGCCGCGTGCAAGACGGTGTACTTCGCCACGAGCCCCAGGCTCACCACCACGGGGCCGCCCCCACCGAAGAGCGCGGTCCCGAGCACGCTCGGCGTATACAGCGGCGCGCCGTGCGCGAGGTCATACGCGAGGAACCACCCCGCCACCAGCACCGCCCCCACAAGCCCGACCAGGGCGCCTTCCTGAATCAATCCAATTCGGTGTCGTTCGGCTGTCCTGAACATTGAGGACCTCCTGCGCGATGAGGATTGCCAGAGCCGTGCCAGAAGAGCAGGGTAGGAACCGGTGAGAAGGAACTACTCGGTGGCCCTGTCGCGATGGGCACGGTAGTTGCTGCCACTCACGGTGTGGTGGTGGTTGGGGCACCTGGCGATGACGACGGCGACGACGCGCAGCCCGTGGGATCAGGAATACGTACGACGGTCGGATACGTACGTGTTCGGCACGGCGCCCTCGCTGCTCGCGCTGGAGCTGGCGCCGAGTATCCCGCCCGGCGGGCGCGTCTTGGATCTGGGCTGCGGCGAAGGGCGGGACAGCGTGTTCTTCGCCTCACGCGGCTTCGAGGTGACCGGCGTCGATCCCTCCGCCGCGGGGCTGCGCAAGGCGCAGCGGCTCGCCGAGGAGCGCGGGGTGGAGGTGACCTGGGTGGAGGCGACGCCTCCCGACCTGTCGGTGAGCGGGCGCTTCGACCTCGTGTATTCGTGCGGAGCGATTCACTACGTTCCGCGGCGCGACCGCCGACGGCTCTTCCGGGCGCTGCGCTTCCTCACGGCGGTGGGCGGTCGGGAGGCTCACATCGTCTTCACCGATCGCTGGATCTACCGAGAGCGAGGCGAGCTGATCGATTACTTCGCCCCCGGGGAGCTGGCGAGCGCGTTCGCGCCCGGCGAGATCCTCCGGCGGGAAGAGCGCATGATCAGCTGTGCCCAGGATGGCCGGCCCCACCTGCACAGCGTGGAGCTCCTCGTCGCCGCACCGCTTGACGTCCGGTTGTAGTCTCCTCCGCCTGTCGTTTTGACTCGGAAAGAACTACCTGGCAGCGCGGGCGTCGGGTCCTTAAAAGTCCCAGAGATAGACGCGGAGCCCGAGCGAGACGAACACCGGGGCCCAGGATTCGCCTCGTGCCGGGACTCCCCTGCCAGCTTGAGGGGGCCGTGGGTGTAGAGGTACTTGACCTCCGCGCCGACCGCCACGCTCCGCGTCAGGAGGTACTCGGTCTCGTAGCCCTCGAAGGCCAGCTCCACGCCCAGGTGAGGGGTGATGTGGAGGCCCAGGGCCCCGCCGAAGTACTGGTTGAAGGGCCCGATAGCGGGCGGCTCCGGCTCGATCGTGATGTGATCCGACACGTGCGATCCGTCACGGCGGCGGCGCCCACGCGCAGGACGCGGTAGAGGCGCATGCGGCCACCCGCCGGATCGATCGGCGGCGCGGTCGGCCGCTCGGGGTAGAACATGCGCACGCCGAACGCGGTGAACAGCGACGCGATCGAGTGGGAGTGCTCCACGTTGTGGATGCGCAGGGTCTGGTCGCCTGCGAAGAGGTACTTCACCTCCGCGCCTACCGCGAGGCCGTCGGCCAGGAAGTACTCGATGCCGGCGCCGAGCGTCCCCACCGGCACGGGCGCGGTCGGCGTCCACGCCATGCCCGAAGGTGCCCTGCTTGCGATCGTTGAACTCGCCTACCGCGAAGCCCGCCCCGCCACGGCGTACGGCGTGAGCTTGCCGTCGAGCAGCGGATAGCGCACGCGAATCTGGGGCACGATCGCGGTGACCGCGTACTCGCCCACGGACCCGAAGCCCTGGACCTTGAGGCGGCGCTCGAACAGATCGCCGGACAGCTCGCCCCCGAGATAGCGGTTCACGTTGCCGCCGACGGACAGGCCCCAGTAGTCGCGCACGTGGGTGCCGGGATTCGAGCCGAACCCGCGGACGCCGAGGTAGGCGCGCGGCTCGTCGCCGTCGTGGGCGGTGACGGGAAGGGCCGCGAGGAAGACCGCCGAGGCGCAGAGCCCCACCGCGGTCAGGCGTCCGATGTGGGTTCGGACCGTCGACCCGCGCATGGTCGAAGGCAGTCTACTCTAGACTCGCTCCGCGCTCACCAAAATGAACGCCACGAGGCAGGGCGCGTCGCTTCGGTTGGCCCACGCATGATTTGTGCCCCGTTGCACGAGGCAGTCGCCGGCCTTCATGAGGGTCTCGCCCTCGTCCATGAGGGCCCAGATCTCGCCGGACAGGACGATGGCGTAGTCCACGCTGTCGGTCTTGTGCATGCCGGGATGGCGGGACGCATCGGGATCCATCGCATGATCGGCGCCCATGGCGGAGAAGGCCTGCTTGCGATCGAAGGCGCCGCCGGTCTTCTCGGGCGGGAACTCGACCACTCGAAAGATGGTCCCGTGCTTCGGCGGCTCCAGCACCACCGGACGATCCGCGGCGTCCGCGCTTCCCGTGTTGCGGGCGGGCGTCGAATCGGTGACCCAGAGGTTGGTGAGGGCGAAGTCGGTGCGGCCGCCGATCGTGAGGACGTGGGGCGAGGGCCCGTCGCTCAAGAAGGTGGAGCGGCCCCGCGCGTCGTGGCCGGTGACGATACGCCGAATCTTCCGAACCATCGCTCGTCTCCTCTGGGTATGGCTAGGAGCGCAACAGGCGGCCGAAGCCGGGAATGGGCGCGCGGTGGCCCAGGCGACGCAGCGTCATCCAGATGCTCGCCTGGTTCGAGGTGACGACGGGTTTGCCGGTGCGGCGCTCGATCTCTTCCACCGCCTCCACCGAGCGCCAGGCCGTGCACGAGCAGAGCAGCGCGTCGGCGTCGGGCCGGCACGCCCGCGTGGCGAATTCCACGATGACCGACGGGTCCTGATCGTTGATGCCCTGGTTCCCGGCGCAGGCCGCGCTCGGCTCGGCCTCGAGGTTCAACACCTCGAAGCCCTGGGCGGCGAGGTAGGTGCGGAGCCGCTGATTGTTCCAGTCCGGATACGGCGTGGCGACGGAGAGGCGGCGGGCGCCGAAGAGCCGCAGGGCCTCGACCACGGCGGGGCTGGTCGCCACCGCGGGTACCTTCGCGGTGTCCTCGATGAGGGCGATCATCTCCCGGTCCCAGCCGGGGCCCTTGAAGAAGCTCCCGGTGGTGCAGCCGTAGGAGATCGCGTCCACGCGCGCGGTGGCGAGATAGCGCGCCCCGCTCTCGATCTCGCCGTTCATGCGCACCATGCCCGCCTCGCCGAGATCGTCGTTGGTGAGCCAGAGCCGCTGCCCGTGCACGGTGAAGCCGCGCGGCACCACCATCTGGAAATCGGCCTCGCACGTGGTATTGGTGGACGGCACCATCACGCCGATTCGCTGTCGCGTCGCCATCGGATCGATCCCCCCGCGGCCGTCGCCGCCGCGCTAGTATAGCCTGCGAGCCGAAGACAACCGGGGAGGAGCGATATGGTGACCCTGCTGACGGACCGTGGGATGCGCGCGGTAGACGCGCGCGTGGAGGGCGAGCGGCTCTGGCTCGATGCCGGGGCGCTCGAGGACGCGACGGGCTGGGGGCTCAAGCCCGAGGGGCTGTGCCGGGACGGGGCCTGCGTGCCGCTGCCGCCGGGCCGGCAGGGCGCGTTCGTCCAGGGCGGGCGCGTGGACGCCGCGGCGCTCTGGAGGCACCTGGACAATCCCGTCGTGCACGACGAGGCCCGCCGGATCTGGGTTCTGGGTGAGGGCGCCGATGAGCGCGCGGCCTCGCTGGCCTCGCTCATCGCCCCGGACTTCACCCTGCCCGACGTGAACGGACGCTCGCACGCGCTGTCCGACTACCGCGGCAAGAAGGTCTTCCTCGTCTCGTGGGCGTCCTGGTGAGGGTGCCGGCGTGACCTGCCCGTGTGGCAGGAGCTCTACGAGAGCCTGAAGGACCGGGGGTTCGTGGTGATCGCGGTGGCGCTGGACAGCCGGCCGGCCGATCCGCTCCCGTGGATCGAGGCGGCCAAGCCCACGTATCCGTGCCTCATCGACCGCGACCATCGTCTGGCGGACCTCTACGGCATGGTGAACGTGCCGCAGGCGGTGTGGATCGACGAGGCCGGGCGCATCGTGCGCCCCACGGAGTCGGCCGGCGCCTATGAGGGCTTCCGGAAGATGAACCGGGTCACGCGCGAGATGCCGGCGGATGTGGCCAAGATGAATGCCGACGCCCGGGCGACCTATGTGGCCGCGATTCGCGACTGGGTGGCGCGCGGGGCCCAGAGCGAGCACGCCTTCGAGGGCGCCGAGGCGCGGGCGCATCTCCCCGCGATCACCGCGGACATGGCGCGCGCTCATGCCGCCTTCCGGCTCGGCCAGTACCTGATCCGCGAGGGCCGCGCCGACGAGGGAGACCGCTGGCTCGCCAAGGCGAGCAGCCTCCACCCGGAGTCGTGGGCGATGTGGCGCCAGCGGGCCGGCGTCAACGAGATGGGGTTCGCCTCGCTGCCGGACTTCTGGGAGCGGGTGGACGCCCTCGGCGCGAAGCGCTACTACGCGCCGGTGGACATGAAGGGGATGCCGGGCTAGGCGCGCGGGCGGCCGCTACGACTACTTCAGCGCGTAGGGATTGATGGGCGTCCCGACCGCGCGCGTCACCGGGAGCGGGGGCGCGACGAGCAGGAAGCTCCAGTGCCCGTCGGCCACGCAGTCCTCGGCGAGGGCCTCCAGGTAGAAGATCTCGCCGAGCGTCAGGCCCATATTGGGGATGGCGCAGACGTGGAAGGGATTGCGGAAGCCGATGATCTCGGAGGGCCGCACCTCGACCGCGTAGTTGTCGCTGGCCACCGCGGCGATCTCTTTGGCGTGCATCCAGGGCGCGGTGTACACGGACACGCCCGGGAACGGGTCGAGGTCGAAGTAGTGCCAGTCGCTCCGGTCGAGGTACCGGGTCATGTGGCCGGTGCGCACGAGGAGGATGTCGCCGCGCTCGACCTCCACGCCCTCGGCGGCGGCAGTGCCCTCGAGATCGTCCACGGTGACGGCGTAGCCCGGCTCCAGCGCGCGCACGCCCTTCCATCGCGCGACGTCAAGGAGCACACCGCGACCCACGATCCGGTCGATGGTCTTGTCGATGCTGTTCTTGGCTGCGCCGGTGCTGGTGACGAGGCTGGCGTCGTAGCCGTTCCACATCTTCCCCTCGTAGAAGATATGCGCGAGGCTGTCCCACTGGGTCGCGCACTGGAGCGGCATGACGATCCAGTCGTCGGAGCCGCCGTAGCCCTCCATCGCCTCCACCTCCGCCGGGGTGCGCGGCTGATCCCCGCCGTCACGGAACATGGAGTGAATGGGGTTGAAGCGCTGCCGCGTGCCGCTCTGCGGCCCCTCGCGCTGGAGGGGAATGCCGAGCGCGAAGACCTTGCCGGCGGTGACGAGCCGGCTCGCCCGCGCGATCGTGTCGGGAGTGATGAAGTTCAGCGTCCCGATCTCGTCATCGGGCCCCCACCGTCCCCAGTTCCGCACCTGTAGGGCCAGCTTCCGAAGGGCGTCCTCGCTCATGCCGTCTCATGGTATACCCGCGGCGGAGGTGCGCGATGAACTTCATCCAGCGCCCGCTCTTGGGGCTGCTGCTGCTCGCCGTCCTGCTCGCCGCCCCCGGCGCGCGCGAGCGCGCGCGCGCCCAGCCGGTCCGCCCCGAGGGCGAGATGCGCTGGGCCATCTACATCACGCTCTCGCCCAACTGGTTCGACCCCGCGGAGGCGGTGGGGCAGCTCACGCCGTTCTGGGTGCTGTACGCCCTCCATGATGCTCTCATCAAGCCGCTCCCCGGCAATCTCATGGCGCCGAGCCTCGCAGAGTCGTGGACGGTGAGCGCGGACGGCAAGACCTACGAGTTCAAGCTCCGCGAGGGGCTCAAGTTTCACAACGGCGACCCATTCACCGCGGAGGACGTGAAGTTCAGCTTCCACCGCGCCAAGGCGCGCGCCATCCAGGAGCGCGTGCGCGAGGTGGTGGTGGTCAGCCCCTCTCGCGTGCGCTTCGTGCTCCACGAGCCCTGGCCGGACTTCCTCACCTACTATGGGAGCCTCGTGTCCGGGGCGGGCTGGGTCGTCCCCAAGAAGTACGTCGAGCAAGTGGGGGCGGAGGGCTTCAAGCGCAATCCCGTCGGGCTAGGGCCCTATCGCCTCGTCGGACACACGCCCGGCATCGAGCTCGTGATGGAGGCGAACGAGGGCTACTGGCGCAAGGTCCCCTCCGTGAAGCGGCTCGTGTGGAAGATGGTGCCCGACTCCAATACCCGTGTGGCCATGCTGAGGCGCGGCGAGGTGGACATCGCCTACCTGGTGGAGGTCCCGCAGGCGCAGGAGCTCAAGCGGGATCCCAATCTCCGCCTCGCCTTCTCAGGCGGTATCGCCGTCTTCTACCTCGACTTCTTCGATCAGTGGGATCCCAAGTCACCCTGGGCGGACAAGCGCGTGCGGCTGGCTGCCAACTACGCCATCGACCGCAAGGCGCTCAGCGAGGCGGAGACGCTGGGCGCATCGCGCCCGGCCGGGAACTTCGTCCCGCGAACCTTCGACTTCGCGCTGCCCATCGACCCGTACCCCTACGATCCCGCGCGGGCCCGGGCCCTCCTCGCCGAGGCCGGGTACGCCAACGGCTTCGACGGGGGGGAATTCCATCAGCTGCCGCCGTACTTCTCGCTGGGCGAGGCCATCGTCGGCTACTTCCGCGCGGTGGGCATCCGCATGACGATGCGCCCGATGGAGCGCGCCGCCTTTCTCGCCGCCGTGCAGTCGAAGAAGCTCAAAGGGGTGTGCGTGTGCTCGAGCGCCCTCTACGGGAACGCGGCCTCGCGGCTCTCCGAGGTGCTGCCGAGCGACGGCGCCTACGCGTACGGGGGCTATCCGGATCTCGACGCGCTCTACAAACAGCAGGGGCGCGAGACCGACCGGGCCAAGCGCGAGGCGATGCTCCACCAGATCCAGCGGCAGATGCACGAGCGCGTGCGCATGGGCCCCATCTTCGACTACATCTGGCCGAGCGGTATCGGGCCGCGGGTCGCCGAGCCGGCCCTGATGCTCATCGATCCCTACCCGTGGTCGGCGCCGCTGGAAGACGTTCGCCTGAAAAAGTAGCGCGCGCGGCTAGAGGCGCGTCTCGTCCACGGGCAGGCCCAGCCAGTGCTGGCCCACGAGCTCGTAGTGGGCGAAGCGGGCCTGCAGGTGCTGGCTGATGACGTGGATGTCCTGGAACTGGCGCTGGAGGGGGTGGCCGTCGTAGATCGCGGTCACGCCGGAGGCGTTGTACACCGCATCCACCACGCTCACCGCCTGCCTGATCCCGTGCGTGGTCGAGAGGCGTAGCATGGCGCGCTCGTCCAGGGTGAGGGCGCCGGTGGCGCTGGCCCGCGCCCAGATCTCCTCGACGGTCTCCACGAGGAACGCCCGGGCGGAGCGGAGATTCGCCTCGGCATGGCCCACCATGTCCTGGATCATCGGCTGCTCGCGCAACAGGACCTGGTTGCGCGGGCTCTTGGTGCTCGCGAGCTCGAAGAAGCCGTCGAGGCAGGCGCGCGCGACTCCCAGCGCAGCGGCGGCGTCGCCCGACGCGAACAGCAGCGTGCGTGGGATCTGGTAGAGGGGCCCCTTCTCGTAGAACGGCGGGTTCACCGAGAGCACCGTGCGCGACTCGGGCACGAACACGTCCTGCACCGCGAAGTGATGCGTGCCGGTGCCGCGCATGCCGCGCACCGTCCAGGTATCGAGCAGCTCGCCCTCCGCGACGGGCACGTAGAGGTAGCGCGCGTCGGGCGCGCCGTCGGGCAGGCGCCGCGCCTGGCCGTTCTCCATCACGGTGGCGTGCGCGGCGAGCCATGCGGCGTGCCGGCAGCCGGTGGCGAAGCCCTGACGGCCGGTGACGCGGTAGCCGCCGGAAACCGGGATCGCGGTGGCGGTGGCCATGGGCGTGTTGGCCACCACCGCGCGCGGCACGTCCATCCAGATCGCGCGGGCGGCCTCGCGCGGCATGCGGGCGGCATAGGTCGCGTACACCGCGCCCTGGTTCACGACCCACGCCGTGCTGGCGTCGGCCTTGCCGAGCTCCTCGATGACCTGGATGTAGGTGGGTGGATCGAGCTCGCCGCCGCCGATCGAGCGCGGGACGAGGAGGTGGAAGATGCCCGCGTCGGCGAGAGCCTCGAAGATCGAGCGGGGCAGCTCCCGGTCCGCCTCGATCTCGTCCGCGCAGGCGCGGACGCGGGGCGCGATGGCCCGTGCCGCGGCCAGCGGATCCGTCACGCCCGCGGGACCCGGAGCTCGGCGGGCGCGGGGTGGGCCAGGCTGACCGGGGCCTTGGACTCGAACGGATCGGCGAGGCCCAGGCTGTTGCCGATCTCGCGCACGGCGGGGAGCACCTCCTCGCCGAGGAGCCGGATGCAGGTGCGCGAGTCCGCGTCGCTCACGAAGCCGTCGCTGGCCCAGAAGCCCACGATGGACGGGCGCGTCTCCTCGAGCAGCCGCCGGAGGCGCGGGATGACGGTCTTCGGCGTGCCCGCGATGATCTGCTGGTCGGCGATCTGATCCTCGAACGCGGCGGCGCGGGGGTTTTCCCTCCGTCCCACCGCGAACTCCACGAACGCGGTCCGGTTGGACGGCGAGAAATAGCCGGAGGGGCTCGACCACACCGGATGCGCGAGCCCGGTGAACTCGCCCTGCATCCACATGAACTGCCGCGCGTTCGCCATGGCCTTCTCTTCCGTCTCGGCCACGTGGATGCGCTGCAGATACCCGCGGTTCTCGGGGCCCGCCACGTAGCCGGCCTCCGCCGCCGCCTGATCGTAGAGCTGCCAGATCTTCTTGGTGGCGGGAATGGCGGTCGAGAGCGCGATGTACGGATAGCGATGCTTCGCTGCCCAGATGACGGTCTCCTTGCTCAGCACGCCCGGGATCCACACTCGAGGATGCGGCGTCTGGAGCGGCAGGGCCCAGGGATTGACCACTCGATGATGGTAGTGGTTGCCTTCCCAGCGGAACGGGCCGTGCTGGGTCCACGTCTTCACGATGAGGTCGTGGGCTTCCTCGAAGCGCTCCCGGTTGTACGCCGGGTTCACGCCGGTGGCGAGCTGCTCCTGACCGCCGCCGCGCACGAAGCCCGAGACGAGTCGGCCCTTGGAGATCATGTCGATCATGGCCAGCTCCTCGGCCAGGCGCAGCGGGTCCTCGGACAGGGGCAGGGGATTGCCCAAGAGCACGATCTTCACCCGTTCGGTAATGGCGGCGAGGATGGAGGCGAAGACGTTGGTCTTGGCCTGCATGCAGAACGGCGCGTTGTGGTGCTCGTTCAGCATGATGCCGTCGAAGCCCACCGCCTCGGCGAGCTTGTAGTGCTCCATGTACTGGTTGTAGAGCCGGCTTCCCGCCACGGGATCGAAGTGGCGGTTGGAGAACATGAGTGCGGTGGCGCCGAATTTCCGGCCCTCCTCCTCGTCGTACGCCGACATCGGCTGCTCGGTGAAGTACATGAGATGCATGGCGGCTCCTAGGCTGCGGCGAAATCGATGATGGCCCGCGCGACCTCCGCGGGTCGTTCCATGTCTACCAGGTGCCCCGCGCGCTCGAGGACGGTGAGCGTCGCCGACGGCATGGCCTTGGCGTAGCGCTCGCCGCACTCGAGCGGCACCACGCGGTCCTCGCCGCCCCAGATGACCAGGGTCGGCGTCTTCACGCCCCCGAGCAGATGGGGCAGGCTCGGGTTGAACATGTAGGGCCGCCACGCGATCCGGAATGTGGTCTCGCGGTTGACGTCCCAGCGCTCGAGCAGCGGGGTCGGCAGCTCCGTCCCGTAGGCGCGCTCGAGCGCGGCCGGGTCGTGGAAGCCCGCGCGGATGTACTCGATGTAACTCATGAGCGCCTGATCCATGATATCCCCGCGCTCCGGCTTGATCCCCATCGCGCCGACCAGGACGAGCCGCTTGAGCTGAGCGGGCGCCATCGTGGCCATCTCGGCGGCGATCCAGCCGCCGAAGCCCAGGCCCACGCACGTCACGCCGGTCAGGCCGCGATCGGCCAGCAGGGTCTGATAGAGCACCGCGACGTCGCGGACGTTCTTGAGCCACGCGGGCCGGGGCGAGGCGTCGTACCCGGGATGCGCGGGCGCCAGCACCGTGAAGCGCGCGGCCAGCGCCTCGTGCAGGGCGGGCTGATCCGGACTGCCGATGTCGTGATGGAGGATCAGGAGCGGCGCGCCGGTCCCACCCGTGCGCAGATGGAGGGGTGTGCCGGCGACGGTGACCGTTTCGTGGGACCAGGATGTCATGGGGAGCTCCCGCAGAACGGCCGCGCCGTTCCGGTTTGCGAACGACCTTCCTCTATCTGGTGGTCGAACCTTACTCGATGGGCGGAGGGATGTCACGGGGCAAAATGGCGCCATGCCCTCCCGTTCCGACGTCGCCGACGCGCTCGACGGACTCCTGGGCCCGATGCTCGGCACGCTCGAGCGCGTGGGCTGGGTGCAGCGACACCTCTTCCCCCCCGCGGCGGCGCAGCTGGCGGAGGTGCTGGCTTCGCAGCGCGATCCTCTCGCCGGCGCCCTGCGAGACTTCGAGGCGTTCGCGTGGACAGAAGACCTGGGCTTCATCCGCGACCGGCTCGTCGACTGCGCCGGGCAGACGCTCGCGCTGGTGGACGCCTTCGTCACCGCCGCCGCCAGCCCCGACGACCCCGTCGGTCTCTACCGCGCGCTGCGCCGCTTCTCGCCGCTCCAGGAGGCGCTCTATCCGCTGGCGCCCGTGCTGGAGTCGGTGAGCCGCTGGTTTCTCGAGCCCGCGCGGCGCGACGATGACGCGCTGGTTCTGCGCCTGCGGGCGGCGGCGATCCGCGAGGACGGGCCGAGGGTGGGCGTGCTGCACGCCAACAACGAGCGCGACCAGCGCGGGGGCTTTTCGCTCTACGTCCCCGAGGACTGGGACGGCCACGCCGCGATGCCGCTGGTGGTGGCGCTGCACGGTGGGCACGGGCACGGTCGCGACTACTTGTGGGTGTGGCTGCGCGAGGCGCGGGCCCGCGGCATGCTCGTGCTCTCGCCCACCTCGCGCGATCGCACCTGGTCCATCATGGGCGGCGGCGACGTCGATGCCGCGCCGCTCGCCGCGATGATCGAGTCGGTGGCCGGCCGCTACGCGGTGGACCGCGCCCGCGTGCTCCTCACCGGCATGTCGGACGGCGCCACCTACGCGCTACTCCTCGGGCTCAGCGCGGACATGCCGTTCACCCACCTGGCTCCCGCCTGCGGCGTACTGCACCCGCTCCTCCTCATCGAGGGGCGGCTCGGACGCGCGCGGGGGCGGCCCATCTATCTCGTCCACGGCGCGCTCGACTGGATGTTTCCGGTGCAGACGGCGCGGATGGCGGCCGAATCCCTCGAGGCGGCCGGCGCCGCGGTGGTGTATCGCGAGATCGCGGACCTCTCGCACACCTACCCGCGGGACGAAAATCCCGCCATCCTCGACTGGCTGGCCGCGAAGGCGTGAGCGTGGACACCTGCTGCGCGGTGATTCCCGACGTCACGCGCCGCCAGCGGCGCGTGCTCCAGATCGTGCTCGCCCTGAACGCCGCCATGTTTCTGCTCGAGCTGGGGACGGGACTCCTCGCGCGCTCCACCGCGCTCGTCGCCGACTCCGCCGACATGCTGGGCGACGCCCTCGTCTACGGCGTGAGCCTCTATGCCGTGGGACGGGGCGCGGCGTGGACGACGCGCGCGGCTCTCCTCAAGGGCGGGCTCATGGCGGGGTTCGCGGTGGGCGTCCTCGGCCAGGCCGCGCTCGAGCTGGCCCGCGGCGCGGCGCCGGTGGCCGAGGCGATGGGGGCGGTGGGGCTGATCGCCCTCGCCGCCAATGCGCTGTGCGTGGTCCTGCTCTGGCGGCTCCGCGACGACGACGTGAACATGCGCTCGGCGTGGCTCTGCTCGCGGAATGACGTGGTGGCCAACGCCGCCGTGCTGCTGGCCGCGGGCGTGGTGTGGGCGACGGGCTCCGGCGTGCCCGACCTCGTAGTCGGCGTCGCCATCGCCGCGATGTTCGGAAGCTCTGCGGCGCGGGTGCTGCGGGACGCCGGGCGCGCGCGCCGCGGGGCGGCGGCTACTGAATAGGTGAACGCGGCGTTGCGGTCAATCGAGTGACGCGTATCTTTTCCCTGTCGATCATGGTGGGCACTTTGGGCGCGATCTCGTTCTTCCAGTAGTCGCTCTGGTAGACCGCGTCGTAGAGGCGCTTGCGCTCGGCCTCGCTCTCGAAGCGGCGAATCCACACGTAGACCGACGCATCTTCCTCGCCCACGAAGCTGCCGAGGATCACCATGCCCATCTTCACCTGGAGGGGGATGATCTCCTCCTCCATGCACTTGACCCAGTTGGCCTGCTGTCCCGGATGGATGTGGTACTGCCGCAGCTCGAACAGCATGGGCGTTCTCCTTATCGGCCGCCGAGGCGGCGGGTGGCGAGGGCCGCGCCCGCGCTGAGTGAGCGCAGCTTGGCCCAGACCACGCTGGGCGCGCACATCTCGGAGCCGGCGAAGGTGCCGAATCCACAGTCCGTCGAGGCGATGACGCGGGTGCGGTCGCCCACCGCGCCCACCGCCTGCACGAGTCGGTCGGCCACCACCTCGGGATGCTCCACGTAGTTGGTGGTGGTGTCGATCACGCCGGGGAGGAACAGCATGCCCGCGGGCAGTCCGAGCCGGGCGATCACGCGGTGCTCGTGCTGATGCCGCGGGTTGCCGAGGGGGAGCGACAGCGCGCCGACCTGGGCGCGGGTGACGAGCGGCAGCACGGCCTCCAGGGGCACGTCGTGCGTGTGGGGGCCGTCGTAGTTCCCCCAGCACAGGTGCAGGCGGATGCGGTCCGGCGGGATGCCGGCGCAGGCGCGGTTGATCGCGTCCACGTGGAGCGCCACCGCCTGCTGGAAGCGCTCGAGCGAGTCATCCTGGAAGAAGCGCGCCCGCTCCATGGCGAGATCGGGGCAGTCGAGCTGCAGCACGTAGCCGCGCCGGTGGATCAGCTCGTATTCCTTCTTGAGCTCATCGGCCAGAGCCATGACGTAGCGCTCGTGGGAGTCGTAGTGGGCGTTGAGCAGGATGGTGGCGGCGGTGCCCGGGGACACCGCGGTCATGAAGCGCTCGGCGAACGTTGCGGGCGCCGCCGCCACCGCGCGGTCGAACATGTCGCACTCGCGCTCGGCCTCGCCGAGGTCCTCGTAGCGCACGGGGCCGACGGCCTGGGGCGCGTCGCCGATGCGCGCGGCGTCGGCGCGGCGGCGCGTGAGCATGGCGGCATAGTCGGGGAACTCGGCGAACTCCTTCGCCGCGGGCCGCCGGCTCGTCCCTCCGAAGCCCCGCATGCGCCGCGCCACGTACGTGGAGAACCCGGCGCGCGGCTGCTCGCCGTCGTTGCCGATGTCGACCCCGGCCTCGAGTTGACGGCGCACGACCTCCCGCACCGCCGCCTCCGCCTCCCGCGCGAGCGCGGCCTCGTCCACCGCCTCGCCGCGATCCTGCTGCACGAGGAGCGTCCGGAGCGCCGCGCTGCGGGGAATGCTTCCGACGTGGGTGGTGAGGATGCGCTCGTCGCTCGCTCGCATGGGATCCCTCCGGGCGGGCTAGAGTATCAGATCGAATCCGGCTGCGATAGAATCCGCGCGGGAGGAATTGCCAGGCCATGACCACCGAGCAGTGGTACGACGCGCTCACCGCCGAGCTCCTCGCACGGAGCCCGTTTCGTGAATCGGACTACTTCAAGCGCTTCGCCGCCGGTGCCCTCACGCGGGAGCAGGTGTGGGGGCACATGGGCCAGCACTACATGATCATCACGTGGTTCCCGCGCATCTTCAGCGGCATCCACACCCGCTGCGAGGAGCTCGAGGTCCGCAAGGACTGCGCGCGGCACCTCCTCGTGGAGGATCTCGGCTACTTCGAGGGCAAGGTGGGCGGCACCCCGGACCACGACGAGCTCTACCGGCGGATCGGCGACGACCTGGGCTACGGCCGCGAGGTCTATGACACGATCCGCCCGGTGCCCGAGATGGCGGCCATCGTCGACCTTTTCCGCCGCCTCGCCCACGAGGTCCCGTGGAGCGCAGCCCTCTGCGCGACCGCGCTCCTCGAAGAGGAGGTCGTGGAGATCGCGCGTACGGTGGGGAAGGCCCTCGTCCAGCACTACGGGGTCCGCCCGGAGTGGGGCGGGGCCAACTACACGGTGCACGAGGCGGTGGAGGCCGAGGAGTCGGGCGAGACCAAGGCCACGATTCTCAAGCATCTCAAGACCCTGGAGGACCGGAAGGCGGCGGAGGCGGCGATGCGGGAAATGCACGATCTGCTGGAGCGCTACGCGGCCGGCCTGAACCGCCGCTTCCCCGCCTGACATGCCCCTCGTCGCCGCCGTCGCGTGCCCCCACACCCCGCAGCTCCTCGTGCGGCCGGACACCGAGGACCGCGACCTCGTGCTGCGCGTGCACGCCGCCTACGGCGAGGTGAAGCGGCGGCTGGCCGCGGCGCGCGCGGACGTGATCTGCCTCATCGGCGGCGACCACATCGAAGGCTTCTTCCTGAACGCGGTGCCCGCCTTCGCCGTCTACGCGGGCGCGCGCGTCTCCGGCCAGTTCGGGCGCTACGACTACACCTTCCCCGTCCACGAGCCGCTCGCGCGCGCCATCCTGGAGCAGGGGATCGAGCGCGAGTTCGACCTCGCCTACAGCCAGGACGTGCGGCTGGACTACGCGTTCTACGTGCCGCTGCACTTCACGATGCCCGAGCCCGCCCTGCCCATCGTGCCGCTCTACGTGAACGTGTACCTGCCGCCCCAGCCCACGCCCCGGCGCTGTCTCGCGTGGGGCCGGGCGCTTCGCGAGATCCTCGACGGGCGGTCGGAGCGCGTGGCGCTCATGGCCTCGGGGGGCCTCTCGCACTACCCCGGCACGGACCGCTACGCCTCACCCGACTTCGACTGGGACCGCCAGCTCCTCGCCGCGCTCGCCGAGGGACGCGGGGCGGACACGGCACGGCTCAGCGGCGAGGAGCTGGACAAGGCGGGCAACGTGGAGCTGCGCACGTGGATCACGCTGCTCGGCGCGGTGGGCGCCGCCCGCGCGGACGTGATCGCGTACGAGCCCTCCTGGCATCACGGCAACGCGGTGGTCGCCTGGCCGGTGACCGAGGCGGGAGCGCGGCGATGAGCACGCACTACTTCTTCCCGCCCGCCGCGGCCTATCCGCTGAACCAGTGCCTCTACCGTCTCAAGTCCGACGCCGAGTATCGCGCGCGCTTCGTGAAGGACCCGGAGGCGGCCATGGACGAGCACGATCTGGATGCCGCGGCCCGGGCCGCCCTCCGCGGCTTCGAGCGGGATCCGCTGATCGCGCTCGGCGCGCATCCCTACCTCGTCTTCATGGCCGATCTCCGCGTCAAGATGGAGGACAAGCCAGCGGCCTTCGAGCACTTCTGATGGCGGCGCCCGACGCGAATCGGATCCCGGTCGGGCTGAATGTCTGGTCGCGGCTGGTCGACTCCACCTTCCCCTACCTCGACCAGAGCGCGGCGCCCTTCGACTCCCTGTGGTTCCCGGATCACGTCCAGTACGGCAGTCACAAGGTGGCCGAGGGCTGGACGCTGCTCGCCTGGGCGCTGGCCCGGTACCCCGACAAGCTCGCGGGCCACGAGGTGCTCTGCAACAACTTTCGCAACCCCGCGCATCTCGCGAAGATGATGGCAACCGCCCAGGCCCTCTCCGGCGGGCGCGCCATCCTCGGCATCGGCGCCGGCTGGAATCGCGAGGAGTACCGGGCCTACGGCTGGCCGTTCGCGGTCCCCAGCGTGCGCATCGCCCAGCTCGACGAGGCCATCGCGCTGATCCGCGCCATGTGGTCGGGCGCGCCCGCGGCGTTCCACGGCCAGCACTATGCCATCGCCGACACCTACTGCGAGCCGCGCCCCGATCCGATCCCGCCGGTGATGGTGGGTGGCTCCGGGGAGAAGCACCTGCTCCGCGTCGTGGCCAAACGCGCCGACTGGTGGAACTGGACCTACAAGGGCCGCGAGGCCTACACGCGGAAGCGGGAGGCGCTCAAGGGCCATTGCCGGGAGGTCGGGCGCGACTACGACACCATCCAGCACGTGATCCGCGTGGGCATCCTCATCGCGGAGACGGAGGCCGAGGTCGCGCGGGTGAAGGGGCGGCCCGACACGCGCTCGCTCGACGATATCCAGCTCGTAGGGACGCCCGACCAGGTGACCGAGGCGCTCCTCGACGTCGTGCGGCAGGGCGCGCATCAGCTCACGGTGAACTTCGCCGACGTGCCGCGCGCGGACGGCACGCGCCTCTTCGCCGAGCGCGTGCTGCCCCATCTCCCGGGGCGCTAGCGGTCAGGCCCCTTGGTGGTGGTGCTGCTGATGCCCGCGCTCGTAGTGGGCGCGGAGGAGATCCAGCCCGAAGTCGTTCGTCGGGTCGTGCCACACCGAGTGGATGTGGTTGGCGTCGTTCTGGGTGTTGTCGTACTCGATGAGGAGCGTGGGACCGTGGAGCCGGTAGTAGTGGGCCTTGCCGCGCTCGAGGGGCCCCGCCCAGGCGAAGTGGAGCTGCTCGACGCCGGCCTCGCGCAGCCGCCGCAGCTCGGCCTCGGCCAGCTCCGCCCGCATGTTGCGGGCGTACTCCTCGACCAGGCGGAGGGCGAGCGTCCGCTGGTCGCCCGTCATGTCGGCCAGGGACAGGCCGGCGAACGTGGTCAACCGGTCGGTCCGTCCGGGGCCGCTCACGATGTCGCCCAGCGATTGGCCGCCGATCAGCATGCGCCCGCGCTGCCGGGCGTCGGTGCCCTCGGCCAGCGTGCGCGCGAGATCTTCCTCGCGCGCCAGCGTGCGCAGCCCCTGTAGCGGTCCGCTTCGCACCTCGGCGGGGTTGGCTCCGAAGAAGGCCGGCGTCACCGCGACGGGCTTGCCGGGCACGAGGGTGAAGTTCAGGGAGAGGTGATGCCCTTCCAGCCGCCATCCCCACGGCGCGCCGGGGCCAGGCGTGCCGAACACGGTGAACGCGTAGTTGTCGGGATCGCGGCCGAGGCCGAAGGTCTCGATCCGGCGCAGCACGTCCTCCAAGCGGAAGATGTTCACCGCCTTGCCGTAGCCGACCGCGCTCAGGCTCGTCTTCATCAGCTCGTGAGCGGCCGCGCGGGCGGTGCGGGGCATCTGCTTGAGCGGCACGCCCTCGCGCCCGCGCGGCACGTAGTGCCAGTTCTGCCGCTCCTTGTCCGAGACGGCGAAGGTCGCCGCCCGCTGGAGGTCCGCGGGCAGCGCGGCGAGGAAGGCGCCGGCCGCGGCGGCCATGGCCGCGCGCCCGTCGTCGCCCAGCTGGGCGAAGGCCGGATGCGGCCGGCCATGCAGGGCAGCGCCCGCCGCCAGCCCGCCCACGAAGCCGTGGAGGAGCCGGCGGCGGGAGAGAGGCCGGGTCATCGGCTCAGGAGTACTTCACCGTGCAGCCGTAGGCGCGCGTGAGGGGCGTCTTCACCGGCTGGCCCGCGGCCACCGACGCCAGCGCCGCGCGCACGTAGTTGTTGGCGCCCTCGACGTCCGAGCGGCGCGTCGTGGGCCGGTCGTCGATCGCGCCCGCGTAGACGAGCAGGCCGGTCTTGTCCACGACGTACATGTGCGGAGTGTTGGTGGCGCCGTAGAGCTTGCCCACCGTGCCCTGCGGATCGAGGAGCACCGCGGTGGGGGCGGCCTTGCGGCTGGCCGTCAGCTCGTCGGCCTGCGGGGCGGTGACATAGCCCTGCGTGCCGGGCGCGGACGAGATGATGGTGAGCCACACCACGCCCTGGCCGGTCGTCTCCCGCTGCAGCGCCTGCATGTTGCCCGACTCGTAGTGCTTCCGCACGTAGGGGCACTCGTGATTGGTCCACTCGAGCACCACGACCTTGCCGCGGAGATCGCCGAGGCTCTGGGCGGCGCCGGTGGTGGCGGGCAGGGAGAACGGGGGCGCGGCGGTGCCGACCTTCGCGGTCGCAGCGGCGCCCGCGGAGCGCGGCGCGGCCAGGGCGGCGGCGACGCCGAGACCGGTCCCGGCGAGGAAGCGGCGGCGGCTGACGGGGATGTTCGACATGGCGTCTCCTTTGGATCGTGGCATGTCAGAGACCGTTCACGGCGTCGACGACGAGGCGCTCGCTGAGAATGGGCGGAAGAATGGTGGGCGCGGCGGGGCGGCCGCCGGGGGGATAGAGGACATAGAGGGGGACGCCGCTCCGTCCGAGGCCATCGAGCGCGGCGGCGATCTCCGCGCTGCGGCTGGTCCAATCGGCCTTGAGATAGACCACCTGCTTGCGCGCAAAGGCCGCCGCGACGTCGGGCGCCCGCAGGGCCACCCGCTCGTTGACCAGGCATGTGATGCACCAGGCGGCGGTGAAGTTCACGAACACGGGCCGGCCGGCGGCCTGCGCCTCGGCCACGCGGCGCGCGCTCCACGGCTCCCAGCGAATCATGCCGTCGGCCGCCGCCGCGTCCGGCGTGGGCGCGGGCGTGCCCAGGACGAATGCGCCCAGCGCCACCGCGAGCACCGCGCCGGCCAGGGAGGCAGCCGCGGCCATGCGGCGGCGTGCGGGCGCGCCGCCGCGCGCGACGCGAAGCGCCCACGCCGCGAGGGCGATCAGGATGAGCCCGGTCACCACCGCAGCGACACCTCGCTCGCCCGCCTGCTCGCGCAGCACCCACAAGAGCCACGCCACGGTCGCGTAGAGCGGCACCGCAAGCGCGCGCTCGAGCCAGCGCATCCACGGTCCCGGGCGCGGCAGAAGACGCCGCCACGCGGGCATGGCGCTGAGGGCCACGTACGGCGCGGCCAGCCCGAGCCCCAGCGCGGTGAAGACGGCGAGCGCGATCGCCGCGGGCTGGGTCAGCGCGAAGCCCGTCGCCACGCCCATGAACGGCGCGGTGCAGGGGCTGGCCGCCACCGCGACCAGCGCGCCCGTCCAGAAGGAGCCGGCATAGCCGGGGCGCGCGGCCAGGCTCGCGCCGACGCCGCCCAGCCGTCCGCCCAGCGAGAGCACGCCCGAGAGGGCGAGGGCCAGCAGGAAGAAGAGATAGGCGAGGCCGGCGACCACCAGGGGCGACTGGAGCTGAAAGCCCCAGCCGAGCCCCGCGCCGCCCGCGCGCAGCGCGATGAGCACGGCGGCGAGGGCGAGGAAGCAGGCGAGCACGCCCGCGGTGTGGGCGAGCCCATGGCGGCGCATGATCCGCGGCGCGGCGTCCGTCTGCTGGACGAGGCCGAGCGCCTTGATGGAGAGCACCGGCAGCACGCACGGCATCAGGTTGAGAAGGAGTCCTCCGAGGAAGGCCAGGCCGATGGCGGCGAGCACGGACAGCGCAGGCCCCGCCGGCGCCGACGCGAGCGCGGTGGGCCGGCCGGCCTGGATGGCAAAGGCCTGACTGACCACCTGGCCTTCCAGCCGCTCCTTCTCGCCCTCGAGGCGCTCCTTCAGCACGAGCACGCCGTCCACGGGATTCTCGAGGGCGCCCGCGAGGGGCCCGCGCGCCATCGTGAGCGTGAGGCCCCGCGCATCCACCCGCGCGTCCTGCGGGGCGGCGTACTCGATCAGCCCCCACTGGGCCGGATAGAACCACATGTCCACGATGCGGTCGGCGGTCAGGCCCGGCGCCGCCACGGTGAGGACGACGCGCTCGGGCGAGGCCGCGACGGACGCGGGCCACGGGCTCGCCACCGGCACCGCGCGCCGCGCGCGGGCGATTTCCGCCGCGCCCGCGCCCGGCCCGGCCGGGCCCGCGACCACGGGCAGGGTGAGCACGACGTCGCCTTCTTCCGGAAGGCAGATCTTCTCGCACACGAGCCAGGCCGCGCGACCGCGCAGCACGACGTCGCGCCCCGGCGGAAGACCGGCGGGCGCGCTCACGCGGACCAGGAGCACGGCCTCGCCCGTGTAGCCGTGGCTCATCGCGGGGCCAACGGGAATGCGCTCGGGATGCGGCCATACAATAGGCTCCGCGGTGAAGCCGGGGGGCAGCGCCCACTCGATCGTGAGGGCCTCGCCGGAGTCGCCGGGATTGATCCAGTAGGTGTGCCAGCCGGGCGCGATGCGCTGGCGGATGCCCACCCAGACCGCGCCCCCGGGACTGATGCCCGCGGATTCCGAGATGAGGTCGACGGTGACGAGCGGCGCATCCGCCGCGCAGGCGGGGGGCGGCGCGCCCAGGCTCATCGCGAAGGCAAGGGCGGGGGCGTGCCCGAGCGCGAGCAGGCGCGCGAGCCGGAGCCAGATGTCACGCGGAGGAGTCAGCCGCATCCGGGTGCGGCCATTGTCCCATGCCCGCCAAACGCCGCGCTCGGGTCGCGGACGCTG
>DASTYT010000011.1 GCA_035764725.1 Candidatus Methylomirabilota bacterium
CGCGGATCGTGGCGTCCAACGGGCGCATCCACGACGCGATGCTGCGCACGCTCGCGAGCGTGCGCGGACGGTGATTCACGCGCGCCGCGGCACCGCCCAGCGCCGGTTGCCGAGGGTCAGGACCGCGCCGCCCCCCGCCTCCTCGCTCATGTGGGCGAGGAGCTGATAGGCGGCGGCCCGATTCAGCCGGGCCTCGAAGCGGCCGGCCTTCACGGCGCAGTACGGCGCCTCCCCCGCCCCGAGCCGGAGCGTCTCGGGCACCATGGCCTCGCGCGTGCCGTCGTTGAGGGTCAGCGTGATCCCGTCGCCCTCGGGCTCCGCGCGTATCACGATGAAGGGTACGTCGTCCACGACCACCGGGACGCGCACAGGCCCGATGCGGAAGTGATGGCCCTCCGCGTCGCGCTGGAGACTCTCCCAGAGACTGCCCAGGATGCCCGCGTGAGTGACCTCCTCGTCCTCGTGGTACCAGACCCCCTCCCGGTCGATGCGCAGGCGCGGCAGCTTCCATGTCGAGGGATCCGAGGGCGTCGGGGCCGGCGGGATCGCCATCACGAGAAGGCGGCCGCGCAGAAGCTGACCGTCCCCTGCGGATCGGGCCACTGGCTGTAGCGCAGCAGCTCGCCGCGGGCGCCCGGCAGGGCGCGGAGGAACGCGTAGATCGGGGAAAGGCCGCAGATGCGGCGAGCGTCACCATCGCGCGCGACCGCGTCGTAGAACGCAGCGCTGTCGCCCGCAACGATTGCGTCGAGCATCGCGCGGTCGTCGCGCTCGACCTTGCGAAGAACGGCTGGTGTATTCGGCTCGGGATCGCCGAACTGCGGGCCCACGTGGGCAAGATCCACGCCGCCGATCACGCACACGCGGCGGTCCGAGGCGGCGATGGTCGCGGCGAGCGCGTCGACGAAGCGGGGCACGCGCGAATCGGCCTCGGGGGCCGCGCCCGTCCATACCGCCTCGTGAAGAAAGGACGCCAGCAGGGGCACCACCGTGAACGGCCGCCGGTCGCCGAGCGCCCACCGCAGCATCACGGCCTGGAACTCGATCGAGTGCTCCACGCGATGCGCGCCCTCGGAGCCGAAGAGATCGTGACCGTAGCGGCGTCCGAGCGCATCCAGCACGTCGTGGTCCACCGGCGCCGAGCCCAGCGGGGTGTCGTAGGCCTTCAGGGTCGCGGCGAAGGGGTCGGACATCCCGGCGTGGCAGGTACCCAGGATCACGAAGCAGTCGGCGTCGGAGCGGCGCAGGAGCTCGCGATACGCCCACGCGTAGGTCGGCCCGCCGCGGTGGAAGTCAATATGCGGCGCCAACAGCCCCCGCAGGTCAAATCCAGAACCAACCTCCGCCTCCATCCCCGGCCCGATCGGAGAGCGGAAGAACGCGTCGATCTGGGCGCGTAGGGCTTCGGGCTCCCGCGCATAGGCGCCGCCCGCATGAGCGGCGGGGCGCGCGGGACTGGCCGCATACTCAGCCTCGATGCGCTCGCGCCGGGCGGCAAAGCGCGGCGAGTCGAGGAAGCCACCCTCGTCGAGGCGCTCCGCCACGGCGCCGATCTCGGCCCGCGTGAGGGCGAGGCCGTGGCGGCCGTTCACGATGTCGCGGATCTCGTCCAGCGAGTGCTCACCGTCGAAGAGGGAGACGATGTCGAGCAGCGGCGCGGGCAGCACCGCCACCTGATCCGTGAACCGCGCCGGATCGCGCAGCCCCACCGCGCGCTGCCCGTCCTGCTGGATCGGAAACGCTTCGAGCGCGCGGAGGCGAGGCCGCTCGGCGGGCGCCACTATCCCTCGAGGAACTTCAGGGCGGAGGCAGCGTAAATCTTCGCCGCTTCAAACAATTCTTGAGTCTCTACGTACTCGTCCACCTGATGGGGGATCAGCCGGCTGCCGGGTCCGCAGGTCACGATGGGCAGGCCCAGCTCCATGCGGAGAATGGTCCCGTCGGTGGAACCTGGGACGCCGCCGTAGCGAGGGGCGCGTCCGGTGGCCTGACGCACGCCCTTGATCATGGCCTGCACGATCGCCTCACCCTTGTCCACCTTCGTGGCCAGGCGGAACGCGTTCACCGGCTCCCACTCGACCTTGATGCCGGGGACCGCGGCCTCGGCGACGCGGCAGAGTCCCTCCATCTCCGCCTGGAGCTCTTCGGCCCCGATGCCCGGCGTGACGCGCACGTCGAGCGTCATCTCGCCGAAGGCCGGGATCACGTTGGACTGCGGCACGCCAATGCCCTTCGGCGGCCCCTGAATGATCGTGGGCGTCACCGTGGGCGGCCGGAGATAGGCACTCTTCTCGCAGCGGCGCCGGATGCGCCGTTCGACGGCAGGGACCGCATCGATCACCGCGCCGAGCGCGGTGATCGGGTTGAGCCCGGCCTCGGGCATGGCGCCGTGGGCCATCTTGCCGTGCGCGCGAAAGCGCGCCCAGACGACACCACGCTGCACGAGGCAGAGCTCGTTCTGCTCGGGCTCGCAGATGATCGCCGCATCCAGCTCGCGGCCCACCGCGGTGGTCACGAGGTGGCGCGCGCCCAGCATGCGATCCTCCTCGTCCACCAGCGCGCCCACCACCAGTTTGCCCGGCGGCTCCACGCCGGCACGGCGGAACGCCGCCGCCGCGACCATGGCCGCCGCGAGCCCGCCCTTCATGTCGGCGGCGCCGCGGCCGTAGATGCGCCCGTTCGCCAGATCCGCGCCGAAGGGCGGCCACGTCCACGCCTTGGGGTCGCCTTCGGTCACGACGTCGGTGTGACCTTCCAGCAGGAGGCTGCGTTGACCGGGACGCTTCTCGCCGAGGGTGCCGATCACGTTGGGCCGTCCCGGCGCCACCGGCTGCACCTCGACGGTGAAGCCCTCGCGCCGCATCCACGCCTCCACGTGAGCGGCGACGCGCGCCTCGGTGGCGTCCGGGTCGTCGGAGCGGTAGACACTGGGGATGCGCACGAGGTCGCGGGTGAGCTCCACCACCTCGTCGCCGTCGATCTTGGCGAGAATCTGCTTGAGCGCGGTCATGAACTGACTATAGGGCGCGGCGCGCCCAGTCTGCAAGGAAGGCCCGAGGTGGAAGCCAGATCCAGCCGTCCTCGGCGTCACCGACGGGCGTCGCGACCTCGAGCGCGGCGGCACGTGCGGTGAGCGCGCAGATGGCGGCGGCGCGCTCGTCGCGGTGCGTGAGGCGTGTCAGCGGGCCCGCGATGCGCGCGGCCGCCCCGCGGTAGAGCGATCCGATCACGCGGCGCAGGACACCGTCGGTCACGCATCGTTCCCAGTACACCTGGCTCTTGCGGCCGCGCGGGATGTCGCGGCACGCGTCCGCGTCGAGCATCGTGCGCAGGAACGCGCTGGGAAACGCCTCCACGAGCCGGGCCTGGGGATGCGTCGCGCGTACGTCCCGCGCGAGGCGCGTGGCCTCGGCGTGCAGGCGCTGCCCCATCGGGGCGGCCGTCGAGCCCGGCTTGCAATGGCGGTGAAACGGCGCGCGCAGCAGGCGCCGCTCGCAGGCGCGCCCCGCCCGGGTCAGGGTGAGATCGGGACGGAGGGGCCCATCGATGCCCACGGCGAGGAGCGCGTCGCCGCCCAGGAGGGACTGCGCGGCGGCCGTCGCCTCCTCCGCGCGCACGTGTAGGCAGCGGACGGGCTCGGCAGCGTGCGGCGCGATCACGCAGAGCCCGGTGCTGGGACGGCGGCTCGAGAAGCCGACGTCGATGCCGAGGACGACCGGGCGCGGCGGGACCGTCAGGGCGGCGGGCTACTCCAGCGGGAAGGAGAGGATGATGGCGTCGAGCCGGATCACCCGGTGCTCCTCGCCGCCCACGTAGAAGTAGTGCCCCTCGACCTCCTCGGGATTCTCCTCGAAGGCCACCACGGACCGGAGCGGCGGCATCTCGCGGAAGGCGTTGGCGCCCTCGTCGAACCCGTCGCCGCGCACCACCACCTCGCCGTAGCGGATGGGTGAGCCCTTGGGGCAGTGCACGCGGACGTCGGCGGGAGGCTCGGCGAGCAGCCGCACGAGCAGATTGATGCCGTACACCTGGAACTGGATCTGGGTCATGGCGTCATCGTATCACGGCGGCAAGAGGGAGCGCTGCCCGTCGGCGTCCTCGCGCCCATCGCCGATGGCCTCGAGCTTCGACTCGAAGCGCGCGAGGCTGCGGTCGGCTTCCGCGAACTGCTTCTGGGCATTCCCCAGATGCGTCCCCAGCTTCGTCATGTGCTCCTGGACGCGCGCGAGGTCGCCGCCCAGGCGCCCGAGGTTGTCCTGGATGGCGCGGGCGCTCGCCTCGATCCCGAGCCCGCGCAGCCCCAGCACGATCACCTGCAGATAGGCGTAGAAGCAGTTGGGCGACACCGGGATCACGCGGCGCTCCAGCGCGTAGGTCGAGATCGGCTCGTCCTCGTCGGCGGCCTTCACGATGATCTCGTAGTAGACGTTCTCCGCGGGCACGTACATGAGCGCGAAGTCGAACGTGCCCTCGTCGGGCAGGATGTACTTCTTCGCGATCTCGTCGATGCGCATCCGCACGTCCTTCGCGAACGTCTTCCGGTGGCTCCGGCGCTTCTCCTCCTCGCTCTCGGCGAGCATGCGGCGGAAGTTCTCCAGCGGAAACTTGGCGTCCACCGAGACGAGCCGGTCGCCCACGCGAACGACCGCGTCCACCCGCTCCCCGGTGCGGAAGCCGTGCTGGAGATCCCAATGGCCGCGCGGCAGCATCTGGGCGAGGACCTGCTCCAGGAGGGTTTCGCCGAGTCCCCCGCGGATCTTGGGGGAACGCAGGACCTGCTCCAGGCCCTGGATGTCTCGGCCCACCTCCGCCACCCGCTGGGTCGCCTCTCCCAGCTTGCCGAGACTCCCCTGCACCTCGCCCACGACCTTGGCCGCGCGATCGAGCCGCTCGCCCATGGTGCTCTGGGCGGACTGGATCAACCGCATGCCGTCGGCGAGCTGACGAGCGACCTCCGCGCTCACGCCCTTGAGCTCGGTGGCAACGGCGAGGCGGAGCTCGCTCGCGTCCTCGCGAAGACGACCGCCCAGATCACCCACTTCCCGCCGCAGCCCCTCCTGTCCGGCGCGGCTTTCCGTGCGGACCGCCTCGATCTGCTGCTGGAGGAGCCCGACGACAGGGTCCCCTCCTGGGCGGCCGGCCGCGTCGAGCTGGCGCCGCGTCTCGAGTAGCGCCCAGGCAAGCACGACGAGGGCCCCACCCACCAGCACGGCGAGGACGATCTCGAGCACACTCATCGTGGGATCCGCACGCCGCGCCAGTGCGCGCAGACCGGCCGGAGACCGCACGGCGCGCAGATCACCGCGTCGCGCCGGCCCGGGCAGTCGCCCGACATGCGCTTGTGGCAGAGCGCGAAGTCGTACTTCACCGGATCGTGGGGGTCCAGGAGGCGCAGCCGCGCGGTAATCTCCTCGGCCATGCGCCAGTTCCGGCTGCGCCGGCGGGTGAGGCCGACGGACCGGGCCATGTGCTCGACGTGGGTGTCCACCGGCATGACGAGCGCCGAGGGCGGGATGTCCCGCCAGAGACCGAAGTCGGGCGGCTCGCGCCGCACCATCCAGCGGAGGAAGAGGAGCAGCCGCTTACAGGGCCCGCCGGTGGACGGGCGCGGAAAGAAGTGCCGATAGCCATAGGAGAGGCGGCCGTGCGGGAACACGCCCCGCAGATCGGTTTCGAGGAAGCCGGCCACGAAGCGCTCGAGCGCGGGCGCGACCGTCTCGTCCTCCGGCGAGAAGCCGAGGGCGAAGAACGCCCCCAGCGAGCCATGCGCCTCGAGGATGCGCCGCGCCGACACGCAGAAGGCCACCAGGTCCCGCGGCCGGTTGAAGCGGTAGCGGAAGCCCGCGAAGCTCTCCCCGTGGACGAGCGGATCGAAGGCGAGCACGAAGCGATGGGGCGAGGCACCCATGCGGCCCAGCACCCAGTCCACCTGGGGGCCGAAGAGATCGACGCGGCCGTAGGCCAGGCAGGAGGCCAGGAGCGCGGCCAGCTCACGGTCGTGGGGCTCGGCGTAGCGGAGCGGGTAGCGGATGGCGTCCGCGTCGGTCCGGGCCGCCCAGTCAAACTCGCGATAGAGCGTCTCGAGCGGGGCCTTGAGACGGCCGGGGGCGCGAAGCGGGCGGCGGAGGTACGAGCCCATCGGCACGCTGAATTCTAGCATGTCGGCCGCGGTAGCCCCGGCGGCCGTGCCGGCCCGCCTAAAATTCTTGACTCCAACGCGCACGCAGCGGTATTGCGGACATGAGATGAGCATGCCCATCTCGCCGGTGGACTGGGCGATCGTCGTCGGCTACTTCGTCCTCTGCACCGTCATCGGCCTCTACTTCACCCGCCGCGGCGGGGAGAGCCTCGACCAGTACTTCCTCTCGGGGCGCCAGGCGCCCTGGTGGCTGGCCGGCACCGCCATGGTCGCCACCACCTTCGCCGCCGACACGCCGCTGGTGGTCACGGGGCTGGTCGCCACCAAGGGTGTGGCCGGCAACTGGCTCTGGTGGAACTTCGTGATGAGCGGCATGCTCACCGTGTTCTTCTTCGCGCGCCTCTGGCGCCGCGCCCGCGTGATGACCGACGTGGAGCTGGCCGAGCTGCGCTATCACGGCCGGCCCGCCGCCTTCCTGCGCGGCTTCCGCGCGCTCTACCTGGCGCTGCCCATCAACCTCATCATCCTGGGCTGGGTGACGCGCGCGATGATCAAGATCCTCACCATCGCGCTCGGCCTCCGCGACGTCTCCATCGCGGGCATGACCGTGAGCGGCGAGATCCTGGCGGTGGGGATCTGCTTCGGCATCACCCTCCTCTATTCGGTGGCGGCGGGCATGTGGGCGGTGCTCTGGACCGACCTCGTGCAGTTCATCATCAAGATGTCGGCGGTGATCGTGCTCGCCGTCTACGCGGTGGAGGCGGTGGGGGGCGTGGCCGTGCTCAAGGCCAAGGTGACGGCGCACTTCGGCAGCGAGGCGGCGCTCTCGGTGCTGCCCGTGCGCGTGGCCGGGGGTGGCGTCTACGCCTATGCCTGGATGCCGCTGATGACCCTGATGGTCTACCTCTCCGTGCAGTGGTGGGCGGCCTGGTATCCCGGCGCCGAGCCGGGCGGCGGCGGCTACGTGGCCCAGCGCATCTTCAGCGCGCGCTCGGAGCGGGACGGCGTGCTCGCCACGCTGTTCTTCCAGATCGCCCACTACGCGCTCCGGCCCTGGCCGTGGATCCTCACCGGGCTGGCTACCGTGATCCTCTACCCCACCCTTCAGGACAGGGAGGCGGGCTACGTGCAGGCCTTCGTGGACCTCCTGCCCACGCCGTGGCGCGGCTTCATGCTGGCCGGCTTCGCCGCCGCCTACATGAGCACGGTGGGCACCCATCTCAACTGGGGCGCATCCTATCTCGTCAACGACTTCTACCGACGCTTCGTGAAGAAGGACGGCACCGAGCGACACTACGTGGCCGTCTCGCGCCTGGCCACCGTGCTCCTCTTCCTCGCCTCGATCGCCGTCACGTCCCAGCTCTCCAGCATCGAGAAGGCCTGGGAGCTGCTGCTCGCGCTCGGCGCGGGCACGGGCCTCGTGCTCATCCTGCGCTGGTACTGGTGGCGCATCAATGCGTGGTCGGAGATCTCCGCGATGATCGCGAGCTTCGTGGTGAGTCTGCTCGCCTTCCGCTTCGTGGCGCCCCGCTATGCCGAGGGCGATCCCAACGCGCAGGCCGCCGTGATGGTGGTGACGGTCGCGGTGAGCACGGTCGTGTGGCTCGTCGTCACCTTCGCGACCTCGCCCGAGCCGCCCGCGGTGCTGGAAGCCTTCTACCGGCGCGTCAGGCCGGGAGGCCCGGGATGGGCACAGGTCTCCCAGCGTCTCGGCTTCGGACGCGAGCCCATCCCGGGCGGGGCTCTCGCCTGGACCAACTGGATCGCCGGGATCGTCGCCGTCTACGCCACGCTGTTCGGGATCGGCAAGCTCGTGTTCGCGGAGACCGGGATGGGAATCCTGATGCTGCTGGTCGCCGTCGCGGCGTTCTACTGGATCTCGCGCTCGTTCCGCGCCGAGATCCCGCCCCCCCGCTCGTAGCCCGCCCTCGCGTCCAGCGCTTGCGGCGCCCGCGCGGCCGCTGCTAGACTTCGCCATGCTCCGAATCGGCATCGTCGGGATGGGCGTCATCGGCACCGCGGTCGCGAAGGCGGCCAGCGGCGACCTCCCCGGGATCGAGCTGGCGGGCGTCACCGTCCGCGACCCGGCGAAGGCGGGCGGCTTCCCTGCCTACCCGCTCGACGAGCTCACCCAGCGCAGCGACCTGATCGTCGAGGCCGCCACCCAGGCCGCCTTGCGCGAGTTCGGTCCCACCGTGCTGGCGGCCGGCAAGCACTTGATGGTCCTCTCGGTGGGCGCCCTCGTGGGCGTGCTCGGCGAGTGGGCGCGACTGGCCGAGAAGCACGGGTGCCGTATCTTCGTCCCATCGGGCGCCATCGCGGGTCTCGACGGCGTGAAGGGCGCGCGCGAGGGCCGGATCGACGCCGTGACCATGGAGACCCGCAAGCCGCCCCGCGGGCTCGCCGGCGCGCCCTACATCGAGGCCAACCGCATCGACCTCGACGCGATCACGAGGGAGACGCTGATCTTCGAGGGGCCGGCCGCCGAGGCGGTGAAGGCCTTCCCCGCCAACGTGAACGTGGTCGCGGCGCTGTCACTGGCCGGCATCGGGCCCGAGCGCACGCGCATCCGGCTCTTCGCCGTGCCGGGGCAGCAGCGGAATCAGCACCGCATCACGATCGAAGGCGAGTTCGGCCGCCTCGCCGTCGAGGTCGAAAACGTGCCGTCCGAGAATCCCCGGACGGGCAAGCTCTCCTACCTCTCGGCGATCGCGATGCTCCGGGAGCTGGGAGCCCCCCTCCGCGTCGGCTAGAGCGCCGACCACTCACCCGGGAAGCGCGGCCTAGTGGTCGGGGACGTTGGCCTCGAGGTACCGCTCGGCTTCGAGCGCGGCCATGCAGCCGGTGCCCGCCGCCGTCACCGCCTGACGATAGGTGAAGTCCTGCACGTCGCCCGCGGCGAACACGCCCGGCACCGACGTCTTGGTCGTGCCCGGCTCTACCTTGATGTAGTTGTTGTCGTGGAGCGCGATCTGACCGCGGAAGATGGCGGTGTTGGGCTCGTGCCCGATGGCCACGAAGAACCCATCCACCGGCGTCTCCCACTGGGCGCCGGTCTTGAGATTGCGCAGGCGCACCGCCGTCACCTTGCCCTGGCTGGGATCCAGCACGTCCTCCACCACGGTGTCGAGGGTGAGGGAGATCTTCGGATTCTTCATCGCGCGCTCCTGCATGATCTTGGAGGCGCGGAACTGGTCGCGGCGGTGCACGAGCTCGACCTTCTTGCCCAGGCGCGAGAGATAGAGGGCCTCCTCCATCGCGGAGTCCCCGCCCCCCACCACCATGATGTTCTGGTCCTTGAAGAAGAAGCCGTCGCAAGTCGCGCACGTGGACACGCCACGCCCCATGAGGGCGGACTCGTTGGGCAGCCCTAGCAGCTTGGCGGTGGCGCCGGTGGCGATGATCACCGAGTGGGCATCGAGCGTGGTCTCGCCGGCGGTGACGCGGAACGGGCGCTTCGAGAAGTCCACCTCGGTGACGTCCTCGGCGATCATCTCGGTGCCGAAGCGCTGCGCCTGCTTCTGGAAGGTCTCCATGAGCGGAGGCCCGTCGATGCCCTCCACGAAGCCGGGATAGTTCTCCACGAGCGTGGTCAGCATGAGCTGTCCGCCTGCCTGGATGCCCGTGAACATCACCGGGGACAGGTTCGCCCGCGCCGTATAGATGGCCGCGGTATAGCCGGCCGGCCCCGAGCCGATGATGATGACCTTCCGAGTCGTCGCCATGTCCTCTCCTCTATCTGTCCCCGACCACACGCTGCCCCAGACTACTGTTTGGATGCCGGCCTGCCCCCGTCGGGTGCAAGCAGGGCCGGAAGCTCTTGCAAATCGCGTATTTCATGATCGGGAGCCGGCGCACCTTCCGGCAGCGCCTCGGCCTCCCGATTGATCCAGACCGCCCGCATCCCCATTGCCCGCGCGCCCGCGACGTCGATGTCCGCCCGGTCGCCCACGAACACCGCCTCGGCCGGGGCCAGCCGCAGGCGGTCCAGCGCTTCCTGGAATATACGCGGAGCGGGCTTGCGCCACCCGACTGCGTCGGAGACCAGGATCTCGTCGAAGAGGTCCGCGATGCCTTCGCGCTCGAGCACGAGGCGCGCGGTGGGCGTGTAGTCGAAGTTGGAGACGACGGCGAGCCGATGACGCCGCTTGAGGGCCGTCAGCACCTCGCGGTGATGCGCGGGGAACACGATCGCCTTGGAGAGCTCGCGCATGTGCGTGCCGAGCAGCGCGGGCAGCGCCTCCTTCTCCATGGCGCCGCCGTCGAGGCCCAGGCGGCCGAAGATCATCCCGAAGCGCTCGGACGCCGCCACCTCGCGATGCGTCGTGTTGCGGATGCGCTCGGCCTCCTGCCAGCTCCAGAAGAGCGCGGCCGCGAAGTCCTCCAGCGAGACCTGGGGCGCGAAGGGCCGGAGCGCGCCGTGGACGAGCCCGGCGGTGGAGCGCATGGTGCGCCCATTGACGTGGATCTCGGGCAGCCGCTCGCGCTGGAACAGCACGAGGGTATCGAAGAGGTCGAAGAGGACCGCGTCGCAGGCGGTCGCGGTCACGGGAGCGGCTTCCGCTGGGCGAATCCCTCGTCGAATCCGTGCCAGAAGCGCACCGCGGTCTCCCCGTATTTCCAACAGAGGTTGACCGGGTCGTCGCCGGCCCCCGGCGCCACCCCGGCGAAGTCCACCAGGCCCATCTCCACGTCCTTCACCACGCCGCCCAGCGCCTCGATCTCGCCCAACACGGTGCGCACCTCGATCGTGAGGCCGTCCAGCCGCTCGGCGCGCGCCTTCCACTCGCGGCGCTCGGCGGGGTCGTTGCCCGCGGCGCGGATGCGCTCGCGCTCGGCGCGCAGCGACTCCGCGAAGTCCTGGGCGCTGCGGTGCCGCTCCATGGCCTGACTCATGAGGTCGGCGAGCCGCGGGATCAGGGCGTCCACCTCCGCCGGAGTGAACAGGCGGACGTTCACGCGGCGCCTCTCAGGCCATCGACGAACACCACGTGCACCTCCTTGGGCCCGTGCACGCCGCGGGTGAGCGTGAGCTCGATGTCGGCGGTTCGCGACGGTCCCGTGATGAAGTTGATGGCGCCGCCGGATCCGGCCAGGACCGGGTCGGCATGCCGCGCCTCGAGCATCATACCGACTTGCTCGAGGGTTTCCAGCAGGGCGCTCGGGCCGAACACTGCCACGTGGGTGTCGGGCAGAAGCGAGGTCGAGCGGGGCCGACCGGGGCCGGAGGTCAGGATCAATGTCCCGGTCTCGGCGAGCGCCCAGTCCACTCCGGTGACCCCCAGGGGCGCGCGGGCCGCCTCTTCGCGATGGCGCGTGCGATCGGCTTCGTCGCCGCCCGGCGGCGCCGGCCGTACCGTGATGCCGTGCGGCTCCAGCGCGGCCCGGAGGTCCCAGCCCAGCGCCGCGGCATCCCAGCCGACAACCTCGCGGACACCCCGCTCGGCGGCGATCCGCGCCAGCACCGCCGGCACCTCGTCGAGCCGGCTCACCCGGTGGAACACGCCCGCGATGCGCTCGAACTCGGCCTTGAACTGCTCGAGCGCCTGGGGCCAGCGCTCGACGAGCTGGCGACGCACCGCGTCCGCCGCCTCCTGCGGGCGGGCCGAACGCGGCGCGGACACCGCGGGAAAGAGCCCGCGCGTCTTTCCCATCTCCCGGCGCACCCGGTCGAGGAACTCGGCCCGCGTGGTCATCGAGCCAGGTCCTTCCAGCGCTCCGTGAACGTGCGCGGCGCCACCGGCGGAAGATCGCGCGTGGCCGTCCAGCCGCCGAAGCCCGGGAGGCGCCGCACGCGGCCGCCCGACACGAACGGCCGCTGGAGCCACCGGCCGACCCGCGCGCTCGCATGGAACAGCATCGGCGACTCCATGAGCCGGCCCGCCGCGCCGAACAGCGCCCGCTCGTGCCACGGCGCGATCCGGCCGCGGTCCAGATGCTCGCGCAGCTCGATCAGCATGCGCGGGATGTCGATGCGCACCGGGCACACGTCCTTGCAGGCGCCGCAGAGCGACGAGGCGTGCGCCAGGTCCTTCACCGAGCGGTCACCCTCCAGCATGGCGGTGAGGAGGATGCCGATGGGGCCGGGATAGGTGTAGCCGTAGGCGTGGCCGCCGATCTGGCGGTACACCGGGCACACGTTGAGACAGGCGCCGCAACGCAGGCAGTAGAGCGCTTCACGGAGCGTCCCCGCGATCTCCCGCACGCGGCCGTTGTCCATGAGGATGAGGTGCAGCTCCTCCGGCCCCTCCAGCTCACCCGGGCGTCGCGGCCCGCGCACGAGCGTGGTGTACGACGAGAGCTTCTGCCCGGTGGCGCTCCGGGCCAGGATGGCGAGGAACACCATGAGATCCGTCATGCTGGGGATGACCTTCTCCATGCCCATGACGGCCACGTGGATGCGCGGCAGCGAGGTCACCATGCGGCCGTTGCCCTCGTTGGTGACGAGGACCAGCGTGCCGGTGTCGGCCACTGCGAAGTTGGCCCCGGTGATACCCATGTCGGCCTGGAGGAACTTCTGGCGCAGCTCGCGCCGCGCCACCGCGGTGAGCACCTCGGGATCGGCGGCGAACTGGCCCTTGAGCTCGCGCGAGAAGAGGTCGGCCACCTGCCCCTTGGTCTTGTGGATCGCGGGCGCGATGATGTGGGACGGGCGCTCGTGGGCGAGCTGGATGATGTACTCGCCGAGATCGGTCTCGATCGGCGTCACCCCCGCGTGCTCGAGGGCCTCGTTGAGGTGAATCTCCTCGGTGGCCATCGACTTCGACTTCACCGCCATCTTCACGCCGCGCTCCCGGCAGAGGCGCAGGACGACCTCGCGCGCCTCCCCCGCGGTGGCCGCCCAGTGGACGTGGCCGCCCAGCCGCTGGACGTTGTCGGCGAGCTGCTCGAGGTAGTAGTCGAGCCGCTGGAGGGTCGCCTCCTTGATGGCGCGCGCCCGATCCCGGAGGGCGTCCCCCTCCGGCAGGGTCGCGAACGCCTCCTTCCGCAGATCGATGAACTTGGTGGTGGCGATGGTGAGCGCTTCCTGGAGAAAGTCGTCCTTGAGGGCGGCCCCCGCCCGCCGCGGGAACGGCGTCGCCAGGATCGGGTCGCTCACGGCTGGGTGCCCCCGGCGAGGATCTGGGCGAGATGGAGGGCGCGCACGCGCGAGCCGCGGCGGCTGAGCCCGCCGCCCATCTGCATGAGGCAGCCCCCGTCGCAGGCCACGAGGCAGTCCGCACCGGTGGCCTCCACGCTCGCGAGCTTCTTGTCGAGAATGGCCGTCGAGACCTCGGGCAGGCGCACCGAGAAGGAGCCGCCGAAGCCGCAGCACTGATCGGCGCCGGGCAGCTCGCGCAGCTCCACGCCCGGGACGCCGCGCAGGAGGGTGCGGGGCGCGCGGGACTCGCCGAGCCCGCGGAGCAGATGGCAGGAGTCGTGATACGTGACGCGGCCCCTGAAGTCCGACTCGACCCGGGTGACCCCGAGCACCTCGACCAGGAACTGCGAGAGCTCCCGCGTGCGCCCGGCCAGACGCTCCGCGGCGGCGCGCAGCGCCCCGTCGTGTTTGAGGAGGCCCGGATACTCCGTCTTCACCATCCAGGCGCAGGAGCCCGAGGGCACCACCACGTGCTCCGCGTGCTCGAAGAGGCGCACGGTGCGCGCGGCCACCCGCGCGGCGTCCTCGTGGAAGCCCGAGTTGAACAGTGGCATCCCGCAGCACGTCTGGCCCGGGGGAAAGTCCACCGTCACGCCCAGCCGCCGCAGCACGGTGACCATGGCCACGCCGACCTCGGGGAAGAGGAGATCGCCGAGGCACGTGATCATGATCGAGGCCTTCACCGCCGTCACGCCGGGGTCTCCCCTCTTCGGCTCACTGGCCGGGCGCCTTCGCGTGCGGCGGGGGCGGCGTCACCACCACGAGGACGAGCAGCGGCTCGGTCCCGTCGTTGACCAGCCCGTGCTCGGCGCCGGCGGGCGCGACCAGCGCCTCGCCCGCCTCGAGCCGCTCGCTGTCCCCGCCCAGGCTGAACCGGCCCGCGCCCGACACGACGTAGTAGATCTTGTCCTGATCGTCGTGCACGTGCGGCCGCTGCGCCTGCCCCGGCGCCACGCAGTAGAGATCGAGCAAGGCGCGCGGCGTGGCAGCCAGCGCGACCTTCGCCATCTTCGCGGCGTCGTGGGTGATGTGCTCCCGGACCCGGATCTTCTTCACGCGTCTCCCTCCTACCTCTCCCGCCGGCTACCCCTCCAGCAGGGCGCGGCCGAGCAGCTCCACGGGATGCAGCACCTCGAGCGCCAGTCCCTGCCGGCGCGCCTCGCCCGCGATCTGGGTGATGCAGCCGGGGTTGCCCGTGACGACGATGCGGGCCCCGGTTTCGCGGATGCGCTCGATCTTCCGCCGGGCCAGCTCGCCCGCAATCTCCGGTTCCAGGACATTGTAGACGCCCGCGCTGCCGCAGCAGAGCTCGCTGTCCGCCAGCTCCACCAGGCGCAGGCCGGGAACGCGGCGCAGGAGCGCCCGGGGCTCGCTCCGCACCTTCTGCCCGTGCGCGAGGTGGCAGGCATCGTGATACGTGACCGTCACCGGCAGCTCGCGGAGCGGAAGATCCGCCTCGGCGAGCAGCTCCGACACGTCGCGCACTCGCTTCGCGAAATCCTCCGCGTCGGGCACCCAGTGGCCGTATTCCTTGAGCGCGGAGCCGCAGCCCGCGGCGTTCGTGACGAGATGATCCAGGTCCGCGGGGAACGCCCGCATGAGGTCGCGAGCGAACCCTCCGAACTCGTCGAGCCGCCCGGCGTGCAGATGCAGGGCCCCGCAGCAGCCCTGGCTCCGCGGCGCCACCACGTCCCAGCCCGCCGCGGCCAGGAGCCGCGCCGTCTCCACGTTCACGTGCGGGAAGAACACGCGCTGCACGCAGCCGGTGAGAAGACCCACCCGGCCGCGACGCCTCCCGCGCGCGGACGTGAACTCGGGCACGGGCGCCGCCGCGGCGGACGGCGGCGGCAGGAGCGCCTCGAGGGTGCGCAGGCGCTTGAATGGCGCGAGCAGGCCGAGGCCGCGCACGATGGCCTGCAGACCCGAATACTGGTAGACGGCGGTCATCGCCGCCAGCGCTCGCAGCCGGGTGGGATGCGGGAAGACCTCGAGGAGAGTCCGGAGCGTGCCGTGATCGGTCTCACGCGCGCGCACGCCGGCCCGTGTCAGCTCGGCACGCGTCGTCTCGAGGAGCTGGCCGAAGGGCACGCCCGAGGGGCAGGCCGTCTCGCAGGCCCGACAGCCGAGGCAGAGATCGAGATGCCGCGCGAGCCCCGGCGTGAGCGACGTGCGGCCCTCCGCCGCCGCCCGCATGAGATAGATCCGCCCCCGCGGCGAGTCCATCTCCTCCTCCAGCACCAGATACGTCGGACACTGCGGCAGGCAGATCCCGCAGTGCACGCACGACCGCAGCGCGTCGATGGTCTCGGGGTCCGTCAGCCTCCTGGCGCCGCTCATAGCCCGCCCACGAACCGCCCGGGATTCAGGATGCCCGCGGGGTCGAACTCGGCCTTGAGCCGGCGCATGATCGCGAGAGGCTCGGGCGCCACCGGCCCCCACACGTCCACGGTGTCCTTGATCGCGCGCGGCGCCCGCTCCACGACGAGGCTCCCGCCCTCGGGGGCGAGGGCCGCGCGCAGCCCGGAGACGGCGCCCCCGAGCCAGGCGGCGGCGGGGATGCCGTCGCGGTCCGGCGCGCGCAGCGCGGCGCGGAGCACGCCGCTACTCGCCTCGCCCATTGCGACGAGCCCGATGCGGCCGTCGCGCGCGACGTGCTCGAGCGTGGTGAGCCAGTGCCCCAGGCGCGCCGGCTCGCCGGCGACGCGCACCACGACCGGCGCGGCGAACGCCGAGCCGAGACGGCTCCACGCCCCCGCCCCGATCTCGATGGCACGCCCACTGTGACCGACCGCCAGGGCGGACAGGGCGTCGCGCTGCGCGGCCACTGCCTCGGCGGCGCTGGCAATGGAGACCGCCACTGCCGCGGCCTCCGGCGCGGCATCGGCGGCGGCGCGCGCCCCGCCGGGATCGAGGAGGACGAGACGCTCGGGCTGAATGGTGGAGTCGATCACGGCGGCGATGAAGGCGGACGCCGTGGCCGTCGTCTCGAAGCTCCAGAGCCACGCGCCCCACGCCGGGGGGATCGGGTGCAGGCGGACGGTGGCCTCGGCGAGCACGCCGAGCGTGCCGAACGAGCCCACGAGGAGCTTCGGGACGTCATAGCCGGTCACCGACTTCACCACCCGCGCCCCGCCCCAGGTCACGACGCCGTCGGCCTGCACGAAGCGGACGCCCAGCAAGAGGTCCCGTCCGGTGCCGTAGCGCAGGCGCAGCGGGCCGCTGGCCGCGGTGGCGAGCACGCCGCCGACCGAGCGGCCGCCGCCGGGCGCGGGGTCCAGTGGCAGGCGCTGTCCGTGCTGGCCGAGCCGGCCGGCGAGCGCGTCCAGGCTGATCCCGCACTGCACGCTGGCCACCATGTCCTCGGGCACGTAGTCGAGCACCCCGTCGAGGCGGCCGAGATCGAGGACCAGATCGAGACGGCGCGGCGGGTAGCCGAGGGCGAGGCTCGAGCCGCCGCCGCGTGGTGTCACCGCCAGGGACTCGTCGGCGGCCAGGGCGAGCAGGCGGGCGACCTGCTCCACCGACGCGGGGCGCGCGATCCAGCGCGGGGTGAGACCGTCCACGGCGGCCGCGGCGAGGGCGGCGGATTCGGCGACGACCTGGCCGAGCCCGGTGATCTCTTCGAGGGCGCGCGTCAGCGCGGACGCGCGCGACACCGCCGCCCCGCTCAGATCCAGGCCCCGCGGGGAATCTCGGGTCGGGCGGGGCGAAATCCCTCGCCGCAGGCGGGGTGCGCCGGCAGGAGCTTGTCCGGATTCATGATGCCATCGGGGTCGAATACCCGTCGCAACCGCGCCATGAAGTTGAGATCCGACTCGGCGAACTGATGCGGGAGGTTCTTGGCCTTGTCGAGTCCCACGCCGTGCTCGCCCGTCACCGTGCCGCCCAGGGCCAGGCAGGCGCGGAGCAGCTCCTCATTGACCTGCTGGGCGCGCTCGAGCTCCCCTGGCTTCCGCTCGTCGTAGCAGATCATCGGATGGAGGTTGCCGTCGCCCGCGTGGAAGACATTGGCCAGCACGAGGCCATAGCGCGCCTGGATGGCCTGCATCTCGCGCATGATCTCGGGCAGGCGCGAGCGCGGCACCACCGCGTCCTGCAGGAGCCAGTTGGGCGTGAGACGCCCCATCGCGCCCGCGGCCTCCTTGCGGCCCTTCCAGAGCAGCGCGCGCTCGCGCTCGTCCGCCGCCACCCGCACCTCCAGCGCCGCGTGCGACCAGCAGATCTCCTCGATGCGAGCGGACTGCGCCTCGATCTCCGCGCGCGGTCCGTCCAGCTCGATGAGGAGCACCGCTCCCGCGCCCTTGGGATAGCCAGCGCCGACGCCCTCCTCGATTGCCTTGATCATGACGTCGTCGATCATCTCGAGCGCCGCCGGGATGATACCGGCGGCCACGATGGCCGACACCGTCTCGGAGGCGTCCTCGATCGACGAGAACGAAGCGAGCAGCGTCCGCACGGCCTCGGGTACGTGGGTGAGGCGCACCACCACCGCGGTGAGGAGACCCAGCGTGCCCTCGGCTCCCACCATGACGCCGGTGAGATCGTAGCCGGGGCGCTCGGGCACCTTGCCGCCCAGCCAGACCAGCTCCCCCGCCCCGGTCACGACTTGCAGCCCGAGGACGTGGTTCACAGTGATGCCGTACTTGAGGCAATGGGGCCCGCCGGCGTTGGTGGAGGCATTGCCGCCGATCGACGACACCATCTGGCTGGACGGGTCGGGGGCGAAGAACCATCCGGAGGGCCGCGTTACGTTGGAGAGCCAGAGGTTGATGAGCCCCGGCTGCACGATGGCGCAGCGGTTCGGCAGATCCACCTCGAGGATCCGATTCATCCTGGTGGTGGAGACCATCACGCCGCCCCGGGGCGCCATCGCGCCGCCGATGAGCCCGGTGCCCGATCCGCGCGGCACGATCGGCACCTTGCGCTCGCGGCAGAGGCGCGCCACTGCCGCGATCTGCTCGGCGGTCTCCGGGAGCACGACGACGTCGGGGGCGCCCTTGTAGAGCGTGTGCATGTCGCACTCGTAGGTGAGGCGCCCCTCGGGGCTGGCCACCACGCCCCGAGGTCCGACGAGGCTCTCGAGCGCCCGGATGAGGCTCGGATCGGGCGGCGTCGAGTCGGCCGGCATGACTGGCGGCGGGACGACTACTTGATCGTCCAGGTCTCTCCGGAGCGCAGCAAGGCGGCGATGTCGCCGGGGCCGCGGTCGGCGATGACCTTCTGCTCCTGCTTCAGGACGAGGTCCTCGTAGATCGG